>JAGBVY010000163.1 GCA_017630115.1 Tidjanibacter sp.
AGCTACGAGAATCTGGCGTACAACACCGCTGTACTCCGAGGGAATGTCGTTCTCCATCTTCATAGCCTCCAATACGGCTACTTTCTGGCCCGACTTAACCTCGTCGCCTACTTTCACACAGATTTCCAATACCTTACCGGGCAGGGGAGCAGCAACTTTTTTACCAGCTACTGGTGCTGCGGGAGCAGCAGGTGCCTCCACCTTGGCGTCCTCAATAACGAGGATAGCCTGACCCTCCTGCAAGGTGTCACCCTCAGCCACGAGAATCTGTTTCACTACGCCGGTGTGCTCCGAAGGGATGTCGTTCTCCATCTTCATAGCCTCCAAAACAGCTACTTTCTGGCCTGCCTTAACGCTGTCGCCAACCTTCACGCAAAGCTCAACAACCTTGCCGGGCAGAGGAGCAGCTACAACCTTGCCGCTAACTTTCTCGGCGGGTTTAGCCTCCTCGGCTACGGCGGGTTTGGCCTCCTCGGCTGCGGGTTTAGCCTCCTCGGCGGGTTTGGTGGCAGCCCAACGCTCGGTCTTAACCTTGGTGAGGTAGTCCTTAGCAACTGCGGGGAAGAGTTCGAGCAAGAGCTCCTCTTTCTCGTTCTCGGCGAGTTTCACGCCACCGGCAGCCTCCAATACGGGGTTGGGCTGGCGCTGATTCTTCGAGGTGTCGTAGGGGATAGCCTCACGAGTGCCGGCAATTTTCAGACGGAACTCGGGGTTGATTTCAACGGGAGTGCGACCATACTCACCCTTAACCAAGTTTACAAACTGGGTCGAGGTGGTGGCATATTTGTCTTTGCCTTTTTCGAGTGCAATAGCGCAGCTAACAGCCTGCGAACCAACAATCTGGCTGGTGGGAGTTACCAGAGGAGGCAGACCTGCATCCAAACGCACCGAGGGAATGAGTTTCATTGCAGGCTCCAAGAGGTGCTCGCTTTTCAGGGCTTTCAGCTGTGCAACCATATTGGTGTACATACCACCGGGAATCTCGGCTTTCTGTACGAGCTCGTTGGGTTTGGGGAAGCCAAAGTAGTCCTCAATTTTGTGGCAAGCGTCGATGAGGGTCTCCTCATCAACTGCATAGGCAGCTTTCACTGCGCGGTCAAACTGAGCCTCAATCTCAGCAGGGATGGTGTCGGTAAGAGGGTTGAATGGTTTGGGGAACTGCTTAACAGCGTCGTAAGCCTCCAACTCTTTGCGGATGCCAAGAAGCTCAGCGTTGATTTTGGCCACAGCCTCCATATTTACACCCAACTTAACATCCATCTTGCCGGCGAAGATGTAAACCAACTCCAATGCAGGAGCAGCAGGACCACCAGCGAAGTTCCAGATGTTGGTATCGACAATATCAACACCAGCAGCAATAGCTGCCACTACCGATGCCAAGCCGTAGCCGGGAGTACAGTGGGTGTGGAAATCCACGGGAATCGAAACGTTGGCTTTGATAGCCTTAATCAGGTTGTAAACCCTCTTAGGAGGAATCAAACCACTCATATCCTTGATGGTAATCATATCTGCACCAAGTGCTACCAACTCTTTGGCCTTGCCTACGAAGTACTCGTCGGTAAATACGGGTGCGGGATTTTTCTTACCTTTGAGTTTGTCCATAAAGGAGAGCTTGGGATATTTGGGATCTACGGTGTAGCACACAGCGCAGTCGGCAATACCGCCATACTTCTTAATATATTTAATGGTCGATTTAACATTGTCCACGTCGTTCAGAGCGTCGAAGATACGCATAATGCCCAAGCCGCTTTCGATAGCGTTGCGCGAGAAACCTTCGATAACGTCGTCGCCATAGGGTGCATAACCGAAGAGGTTGCGACCACGCGAGAGAGCGGTGAGGTAGGAAACGTTGCCCACAGCTTTCTTGATGCTTTCCAGACGATGCCAAGGGTTCTCACCCAAAAAACGCATAACCGAGTCGGGCACAGCACCGCCCCACACCTCCATTGCATAGAATGCAGCGTCTTTATAGAAGGGCAAAACGCGTTCTACTTGGTTCTGATTCAGACGAGTAGCAAAAGCCGATTGCTGACCGTCGCGAAGAGTTAAATCTCTGATTTTAAGTTCTCTTGCCATAGTTTTGTTGTGTTTTAAGGTAGTTTTATGTTTTGTATGTCGTTTGTGCTATTGTTATTTGATTCACAAATATAACATTTTTTTCTGACATTATCTATTTTTCCTCACTTTTTATCGCTCTATATCGAGGTGAAGTATTAGGTCATAGCTTTGTGAGCAAACGATAGGGGCCACACTCCGTAAGGTGCAATAATAAAGAAAGTCCCTTTTTTGGGGAGGGACTTTCTTTTATTATCTGCTATTTTACTTCGCCACTAATTAGGAGCGTTATGGTTTTGCCGGGGATGTTGGCGTGTACCTCTATGGTTTTGTTGAACACACCTTTGTCTTTGGGGTCGAAGGTGACCTCTATGGTCCCCTTTTGGCCTGCTTTTATTGGGCGTTTGGGGCTTACAACTTTGACGCAGCGACACGTTGTCAAGGTGCGTGTAATAAGTAGTGGGGCGCTACCTTCGTTGGTGAATTCAAAGGCGAAAGTGACCTCTGCATCGCCTTGGTTCATAGTGCCGAAATTGTGGCTCGATTGTTCAAAGCGTATCTCGGCCTTTCCTTTATTATTTGCTTTTATTACTCCCAAAAAGGTTAGGAGCAAAATTGTGAGTATAATCATACGTTTCATAGTTGGGGTGTTGTGGGTGGTTTGGGGAGTCTATTTGCGGGCGCCGGTATTGAGGCGGAACGAGTAGGTGATTGTTCCCACCTGAATATCCTGCTCGCTTTTGTCGAACTTAACGCCTCGTGCAGCCGTAAGTGCCTCAGCTACAAGTGGCGATGAGGGCGATACGGTTGAGCCTTTGGCTTGGAAGGCTGTGCCTACAACGTCGCCATTGCCATCGACCCAAATCTCCACCACAACTATACCGTGGTCTTCACCCACATATTTGGGGCGTGGAAATTCGTTGCGTGGACGGCGACCCTCCAAGTTCCAATCGGGCTGAAATCCTCCCTCGCCACCCGAGGTGTCGTAGGCGTCTGATTCAGAGCCACCGAGTTGTCCCTGATTGCCTTCGGCCTTGTCGGTGATGCCTTCTGAGGGCGACTCCGACGAGGGCCTATTGCCGGGGAACAGAGCGCGAGTATTTACCTCTCGTGGTTTGGGCTCTTCGGCAGGAGGGGTCTCCTCCACCTCCTTTTGCTCCATCTCGGGGGCTTTCGTGTCGGTGGCTATGTTGGCCTCTTCCACTGCGGGGCTCTCCTCTTCGGGCTGGGTTTGTATGGGTTCGCTCTTGGGTGTGGCCGTAGGCTCGGGCAGCGAGTAGTCGTCGGCAAGGGCTGTATCCTCCTCACCACTACCTCCATCGAGCGTTGTGCCAAAATCGACGAGCATACCGAGTTGCTCCCTCTCAATCTCAATGCTGATGCCTCCCCACAACATCAGGGCAGCAAAGCAGATGACATAGAGTGCGGTGCACACTATGCCTACTATGCGCGAATGGTTGTCCTTATTGTTGGGTTGGTACATTGCCTCAGGTTTTTCTTTATCCTATTCGGGTTGGGTAGCCAATATGAGTCTATACTGATTCTTGTTGGCTATGTTCATAACCTTCACAACCTCGCCGATGGGTACACCCTCATCGGAGTGGAGCGACACGGTTTTGTCCTCGCTCTGGGCCATTTTGGTGGCCAATACTGCTTCGAGCTGTGAGAATGTAACCCTTTCGCCATCAACGTAGTACTGCAAATCTTTCGTAAGACTTACGGTAGTGTAGGGCCTCTCTTTGAGCTGGTTGGAACTCTTGGGGAGGGTGAGTTTCAGGGCGTTGGGGTTGATGAGCGTAGTGGCCATCAGCATAAACATCAGCAACAGGAACATAAGGTCCGTTTGTGCCGACGAGCCTACCTCTTTAATGGGTTTTATTCCTCTTTTGATTGCCATAGTTTCGGGGTGCTATTTTTTCTCTACGGGTTGGTTGAGAATATCCATAAAGGAGATTGTGCTTGCCTCCATCTGGAAGATGAGTTTCTCGATGCGAGCCACCAAGTAGTTGTAGCCGAAGTGGGCGGGGATGCCGACGATAAGACCTGCAACGGTGGTAATCATAGCCACATACATACCGCCCGAGAGAGCGCTCATATCAACCACGCCACCAGCTTGGCTCATCTGCATAAAGGCCTTCACCATACCGAGCACCGTACCCAAGAAACCGACCATAGGAGCGCCGCTGGCGATGGTCGAGAGGATAGGAAGACCGCTTTCGAGTTTCGACACTTCGAGGTTGGCCTCGTTCTCAATGGAGTTTTGGATGTCGCCCATAGGACGGCCCAAACGGCTTATTCCCTTCTCCATCATACGAGCTACGGGGCTGTCGGTAGTTTTGCACAAGTGGATGGCAGAGTCAATCTTGCCGGCGCAGATGTAATCTCTGAGTTTGTTCATAAAGTTGGGGTCGATTTTCGAGGCTTTGCGGATGGCAACAAAACGCTCCACAAAGATAAAAATCACCAGTCCGCCCAGAAGCAGCAGGGGCCACATAAGCCATCCGCCTGCCATAAATAGCTCGCCAAAACCCATTGTCTTTTCTGCTACTGCCTGTGTAGCCTCGGTTGCAATTGCTTGTGTAGCCTGCTCTGCAAGAGGCTCGGCTTGAAGAAATCTAATCATAGTCTGTTAGTTAGTTGTTTATTCTTACTTTTTATTATTTTTTCACTCATCTGTCTTCACCCCAATCATCTGCTCTTTGCAGCACTCTCTTCGGGTTCGGATGCAAAGTTATCACTTTTTTTGCTATCGTCTCTCTTGCTGCTCTTTTTTTTGCGCCAGAGGTCGCCGAAGTGGTTGAAGCTACGCTTGTAGTATAGACCCACACCATTTTCTTGCAGACCTTGGTTCTCGTCGAAGCGGTCTATGGTGCGTGAGAATCCTTTAAGGTAGAAGTCGCCCGAGCCGTCGAGCAGCAGGGTTATGGCTCCGCCACCGGAGAGTTGGTTTGTTTCGCCACCCATCGACTGGTAGTAGTCGCCCGTATCGACGTTGGCCTCCAACTCCAAGAGCAACCTATCGTCGATAATCTCGGTTTGGAAGTCGATACTGTAACTCGACGATGTGTCGTCGATAGCCTTATATTTGAGGTTGAACTTGTAGGCGTCGTTCGATACCAATCGGCTCACCTGCGATGCAAGAAAGTCCAGACCAATGGCTGTGCCCGCTGTGCCCGCTGTGGTCGAGGGGCCTGTGGAGTCGGAGTAGAAGTTGCCCAGCGCCAGCAGATAGACAAACTGCGTTGCCATCATCTCCTGCGAGGAGAAGTAGCTCGAAAGGATGCTCTGATACTCGGTGTTGGCGGTGGGGACATTGATGTCGAAACTTACATCCACCTTCGAGAGGCTACCCGTGAGGTTTACAATACACTCCACCGGCGTTGAGGCTCTCGAAGCGCTGCTCTCGGCACCCAGTAGAGGTGCGAGTGATGTTTTGAGTTTGTAGGTCGCGCCCACATCGATGTCGGCATCCAGAGGGTCGCCGTTCCAACGCAAGAAACTGCCGGAGTTTATCGTAAATTGCTTGGTTATAAGGTTTTGGAAATTGAAGTTATAGACTCCCTCCGAGATTTGGTAGTCACCCCTGATGGCGAGGTCCTTCTTGCGACTGTCGAGCGTTATGCCCAAGTCGGCCACACCGCGAGCCTCTATGATATTGTCGGTTGCGGGGTCAATCAAGAGTCTTAATTGGGTGTCCGTATCGACTCCCAACATAACATCCATCGTAAGATTTCCTTTTGAGTTGTTCTTGTTGGGGTTGCTAAGTTCATATCTCTTCTGCGCAACAACACTATTCTCCTCCTCTACAACTTCGCTACGATTGACAAAGGTCACAAAATCGGCACCGGCAAAGTCATTGTTGCCTTGCAGGGGAATGTTGAATACGGAGCCCGAGCCGGTCGAAACGGCTCCACTAATCTCCGTTGTGCCATTTTTGGAGAGCAGGCGCAGACCTCCCGAGGCATAGACCTTACCATAGAATGGGGTGCTTTGGTTGGCATCCAAGTCGATAGCTACGAGGTTGTGGGGCACGAGCGAAAACCCAAAGTCGATATTGTCGAGCTTCTCGAAATTGATGTAGCCCTCAGCTTCGGCCCATCCATTTTCGTTGTCGGCCACGCGGAAGGGGCTGATTGTGCCTCGGTTGTTGTCGAAAACTACCTCCACGCTCTCGGCCTTATATTGTGCTCCTGTGAAATCTACTTGTGTGGCAAAGTCGCTGACCCTAAGGCTGCCATCCACATCGAGCGAGCCACGACTACCCGAAAGCCTCATATCCACTTGGCTCAAACCTTTGGTCTGGCTAACAATACCCGCAAGAAGAGGGTCTATCAGCGAGAGGTCAATCTGTCCGATGGTGATGTCGGAGTTGTAGTCGCCCGTCTGGTAGTCGATGTCGCCCACCATAAGTGTTGAGTCTAAGTTGGTGTTGGATAGTTCAACATTAAGTCGCGAACTGCCTTGTGGAATCTCAACATCAATACCCATAGGGTCGATGTCGATGCCTCCTGCGCTGAGTGACGAGAATACTATCGCACCTTCGCCATAGGGCTCAGAGGTAAGCGAATGGAGTTTGAGCAGACCGTCGATAGTGCCATCAACCCCCTTAGCCACACCCGTTACGGCGAGCCATTCGCCCAGAGCAATGTTGTTCAGAGAGAGTGTCAGGGGAGTGGTGGAGTTGTTGCTCACATCGCCATTTACATATAATCCACCTGCATTATTGCTTATGTGGAAGTTGTCTATGGCGAGTCCGTTTGCACTGTATTCCAGTTTGTTGGCTCCAATATCCCATCTCTCAGATGGGGATAGTAGGTAGGAGTCGTCAACCGAAGCGTGGGCTACAATTCTTCCTTCGGTGTCGTGCACGAGGTTGGCCGCTACATTGAGTCGTCCGCTCAAAGCTGCATCGCTGTTGCTAAAATAGAGAGCCAAATCTACCATTTCGCCATTGGCGCACGAGGCCTCCACGCTCACTTCGGGTACGCTCAGCCCCATAGCCAACAACTCTTCGCACTCGCCTCCAAGACGTATTCTCTCAGCTGTGCCGTCGGCATCGAGGTGGAACTGCGACACCACAACGTCATCCACCACAACATACTCGCTGTCGAGCATCAACGTAAACTCGCCGGCCGAGGGTGCAAACTCCAAACTGAGCGAACTATCGGGTGCGAGGTTGGAGCCGTGAATCAGTGCCGACGCCAACTCCTCGCCCTCCTTAATGTTGATACTTATGGCCGAATAGTCGTCGGCAGCGTAGAGTCGTCCGCCCAGCGATGGGGTGGGTTCTTTTTGTGCCTCTTGGGGGGCTTTGCTACGCAGAGCCAAGGGGAGTTTTGAGGGTATGGTGTGGGTGAAAAATTGGGCAACAGCCTCGTAGGATGCGTTGCTATGATACTCCACATCGGCAATGGGTGAGTAGAGCGAGAAGCTCTTTGCTCCTGCTGCCGAGCTGAGCGAAATGTTTATCAGCTCAGTGGAGAGGGTGTCGGTCTTGGAAACATACACGAGGTCGTTAATCATAGCCCTACCGTTCATATCGTCGAGCTTCTGACCTTCGAGGTTGGCTTCGAGGTTGGCTGTAAGCCACGAGTTGCTATCCTCATTGTTTGTCAGTCCGAGTGCCGAGAGGTTGGCCCTTTCGAGGTTGAGCAGCAGGTTGTATTCGGGAGCCTCCTCTGGGTTGAGTAAGGCCGAGCCTTCCAGTGTAAACCTCAGGTTGGGGTCTAAGGAGTTTGCTGTGGCCTGCACCGCCCCCTGCGAGAGTGAGGTTTGCAGGGCAATGTCGGCAAACTCATACTCCTTCCAGCCCAGACGCTGCACCATTGCCGCAATGTCGCCCTCAATCCTCTGCTCTTTGACTACGATGTAGCCCTGAGCCTCGATGTCGGTCTGGCCGAGTTGTTCTACGGAGGCAAGTCTGCCCAGAGCGATGTCGTTGCCGCTCAGGTAGCCCTCAAAGGCTATGTTGCCGCCGGCGTAGTTGAGTAGTCCGTCAATCTCCACGTCGCCGAGGTTGGTTGCTACGAGTGCATCGGCATCCACCACATTGGGGCTAAGTTTGACAATGCCGTCGAGTGCCAAAGTGTCGAACTTCGAGCTCCACGCCTCCACCTCGGTAGGCAGGGGCTTGTGGAGTATGCGTTGGTAGATTTGCGATAGCTTATTGGGTGTTGTGCCGAGGTCCACATCCACCTCGGCGGTGAGAATTTCGGGGTGGAGGAGTTGTTTTACCTCGCCAATTACGGCCACCTCGGAGTCGTAGAGGCGGGCTGCTATGTCGGCCGAAAAGTCGCACACCGTGCCGTCGAATACGCCATTGATGCGCTCGCCGTAGATGCCCAGATTGCCAAATACATCGACAAAACGACCTGCCGACTCGGCTTCGAGCGTCGAGCTACGAGTTTCCAGACGGAGGGTTACTTTGTCGCAAAAGTCGGAATAGGATTTCCAGTTGGGGCCTTCGATTATCAGGTAGGGGAGTTGGAGGTGGGTCTTTCCAGAGTGGAGGTCGATGTCACGGAAGTCGAGCAGAGCCACACCTACGGTCAGAGAGCCGAGCGAGCTGTTCTCCAATGATGCGCCCGAGCGGTCGATGGCGTTGAGGTTGCTGATGTCGGAGAGCGTTACCACCGGCCCATCCACCTCTATCGCACCGAAATGTGCCGAGCTTATAGCAAGGTCCATATTGGAGTAGTCTATTACCCCGTCGGGGGTTTGTCCTGCCAGATGATAGTCGTAGAGCCTGTAACACATATTCTCCACCTTGGCGCCCTCAATTCTGAATGGTGCAGAGCTCGATGTTGTGTCGGCGGGGAAGTGGCTCTCAATTTGCAAAATGAGCTGGTCGATGTTGGTTGCGCCGAGCGAGTCGGTTTTCATATCGAGCAGCACATCTTTGGCCTCGACATTTTTAGGCACGAAAGAGCCCTCGGAGAGAAGTGCCTTGCGGTCGATGGTAGCGGAGGCTTTGGCCACCCAGAGGAGGGTGTCGCCTTGGAGGTCTTCGACATAGATACCCTCGGCGGAGAGCCTTGTGAGTCTTTCGATAGAGATGTTGTCTATGGCGATGTGGGTGTTGGTTGTGGTGCTGAGCCACTCGACAGCTTTGCGAGCCACAAACGACTGAGTGCGAGGCAACGAAAGTGCGAGTGCGAGGGTCAAAAAGAGCAAAATGATGGCTAAAACCACACCCGCGAGAGTGTGAAGTATGGTGATTGCCAAATTTTTTGTAACTTTGCTCATTGTTGAGGGTGTTTTAACCTACAATTTTACGAAAATTATTGACGAAAAACAAATATGGAAGCTACAATTTTAGGTATCGAATCGTCGTGTGACGACACCTCGGCTGCGGTGTTGCGTGGCACAACGATGTTGTCGAATGTCATTGCCTCGCAGGCTGTTCACGTCAAGTATGGCGGTGTTATCCCCGAACTAGCCTCGCGCGCCCATCAGCAAAACATTGTACCAGTGATAGATACGGCTTTGAAGGAGGCGGGCATTACGGCCGACGAGTTGGATGCAATTGCTTTTACTCGTGGTCCGGGTTTGCTTGGCTCGTTGCTTGTGGGAGTGTCGTTCACTAAGGGATTGTCGCTTGCAAAAAACATTCCTATGGTTGAGGTCAATCATCTGCAAGGCCACATCCTTTCGCACCTTATTGACCTTCCGGGCGAGAGGTTGCCACATCCTGAGTTTCCATTTTTGTGTTTGCTTGTTTCGGGCGGCCACACTCAGTTGGTTAAGGTGGTGTCGCCTTTGGAGTTTGAGATTGTGGGCACTACCATCGACGACGCTGCGGGCGAGGCTTTCGACAAGTGTGCCAAGGTTATGGGCTTGCCCTATCCGGGTGGTCCTGTTATAGATAGGTTGGCCCACGAGGGCAACCCCGAGAGGTTTAAGTTTGCCAAACCTTCGGTGGATGGTTTCGATTATAGTTTCAGCGGCTTGAAGACCTCGTTTTTGTACTTTCTGAGGGATAGGATGGAGGAGAATCCCCAGTTTATTGAGGAGAATAAGGCCGACTTGTGCGCTTCGTTGCAGAAGACCATCATCGATATTTTGTTGAAGAAACTCGTCAAGGCCTCCAAGGCTCTCGATATTAAGGAGATAGCTATTGCGGGTGGTGTGTCGGCCAACTCTGGACTGAGGGAGGCTATCGAGGCTGAGGGTCGCCGCCGCCATTGGCGCACCTACCTGCCACCGTTGAAGTTCACCACCGACAATGCCGCTATGATTGCTGTTGCGGGCTACTACCGCTACCTCAATGGCGAGGAGAGCAGTTTGGATGTAGCGCCTGTGGCGAGGCTCGAAGAGTTGTTATAAAAAAAAGCACCGTGCAAGGTGCTTTTTTTATGTCAACCGCCAACCGCCTAATTACCTAAGCCCCAAAAAGAAAAAGGCTCGGGGAATTCCCGAGCCTTTCTTTTTATGCTAACTCCTTAGGGGAGTGGAGTAGACTGCTGAGAGTACTGAGAGTACTGAGAGTACTGGGAGTACTGGGAAGTCCCAGTGAACCTAGTAATCCCAGTAACCCCAGTGAACCCAGTATTCTCAGTTGCCCTTAAATCCCCTAAGACCCCTAACGCCCCTAACGAAAAAGGC
>JAGBVY010000164.1 GCA_017630115.1 Tidjanibacter sp.
TATACCTTATATACCCTATATACCCTATGCCCCTGCTACCCCTGCTACCCCTGCTACAAAAAACTCGGGTATCTTTTTTAATACTCGAGTTTTTAATTCAAAATTCAAAATTCAAAATTATTTTGCCTTAGGGCGTTAGACCTTTGACGTTAGGCAAAGGTTAAGAACGGTAGATGCCAACCGCCTCAACTACGTTGAGTCGTGGCAAGACGGACAGCAAGCTGTCTTTTATGAGGGGAGGACAAGTCCTCTTTTGTGAGGATGGTGCTCCCGAATAAATGTTCGCCCCACAACCATATCCCTTAAAGCCTTAGGTCGGTTGACGGTTGTCGGTTGACGGTCGTCGTCTTTTGACTTAGGTCGTTAGACGTTTGACCTTAGACGTTAGACCACAGCCAAAGGCACAAAACTAACCTCTCCGTCGCTACGCGACACCTCCCCTGACATAGGGGAGGAGTGGTTGTGGGGCGAAAATTCGGTCGGGAGAAGGTCGGCTGGGTTTTGTGGAGGGATTTTTGTGCCAAGCAAGGGTGCAAGTCCGCAGTTTACTAAACGTAAATGAGGAACTTGCGAGCCGAAGCTTGGTGCAAAAAGCACCCACAAGGCACAGCCGAAAGCGAGTGCATATTGCGGGATGAATACAAGGCGCACAAGAAAATCCCCTCCGCAGTTTACTAAGCGTAAATGAGGAGGGGATTTATCGCAGGGCAACACAGTAGTCGCCCGCAAGATGCGCTCGCCTAACGGTAGAGGAATCGCTTGATAGACTTCTTCGGCGTCTTCTCAAACTCCGTAGGACGCAACTCAATGTAGGCCACCTTCTCATAGGAAGCCACAAGAGAGTTGAGCTCTTTGAGGGTCTCGTTCATAATATCCTGCAACTGCGAGTGGGGTATCTGGGCGGCGTCGAGCTGCTCGTAGTCGGGCACAACCAAAGCTACAAGTTTGCCCTCGCGCTCCACAACGAGGCTTTCCAGAACATAGGCCAAGTTGTTGAGTTTGGCCTCAATCTCCTCGGGATAGACATTCTGTCCGCCCGACATAAGAATCATAGTCTTGCTACGACCACGCAGGAAAATGTTGTAGTCGGCGTCGATAGTACCCATATCGCCTGTATGCAACCAACCGTCGGCATCGATAGCCTCAGCCGTAGCCTCGGGATTTTTATAGTAGCCCTTCATAACCTGCTCGCCACGGATGAGAATCTCGCCGGGGATGTGTGCAGGGTCGGGCGAGAGGATGCGACACTCGCAGAACTCGGTGAGGATGCGACCTGCCGAGGTGGGTATGTAGCCCTCGGTGTAGAGGCGGTGGCTAATCAGCGGGCCGCACTCGGTCATACCGTAGCCTACGGTGATTGGGAACTTGATGCGGTGGAGGAACTCCTCAACCTCAGCATTCAGAGCAGCGCCACCAACAACAAACTCCAAGAACTCGCCGCCCAACGTAGCAACAAGTTTCTTGCGAATCTGGGCATAGACAACATTGTCGATGAGAGGTATTTGCAGAGCGGTTTTCATAAGGCCCGTACCGAGAATGGGGAAAATCTGTTTCTTCACAACCTTCTCGATAATCATAGGCACAGAGCAGATGATGTGGGGGCGCACCTCGGCCATAGCCTCAATGAGGATTTTGGGCGAGGGAATCCTACCCAGCAACGTAACGTGTGTGCCGGCGCCAAGCGAGCAGAGCATATCGATAGCTGCGCCAAAGGCGTGGGCCAAAGGAAGGAAGCAGAGCACGCGCGAGCCTCGGAAGTGATACTTCTTGGGCAGCACATAGGCGAGCTGCGCTGTGAGGTTATTGACCGTCAGCATCACACCCTTAGAGAAACCGGTAGAGCCACTTGTGTAGCTCAGCAAGCATATTTCGTCGTTACCAACCTCGGGGTAGGAGATGTCGTCGGCCGAGAATCCGCGTGGGTAGCGGGTGCGGTAGTGCTTGACGATGTTGCGCTGGAAATTGCTAATCTCGTCGCCCTCGCGCTCGAAGATACACCTGAAATCGGTGAGCGAGAATACAGCCTTGATACCTGCCACTCGTTCCTCGTCGATAACATCCCAGAAGGTGTCGCCCAAGAAGAGCAGTTTCGACTCGGAGTGGTTGATTATGTGATTGATGTCATTGGGGTTGAAGTCCTGCAAGATGGGGACAATTACAGCACCATAGGTGATGGTGGCGATGTAGGTGATGACCCAACGAGGGTTGTTACGACCGATGAGAGCTACTTTGTCGCCTTTTTGGAGGCCGGCCTGCTCAAAAAGCATATGGAGCTTGGCAATCTCCTTGGCCATCTCGTAGTAGGAGAAGGTCTCTTTTTTGAAATAGTCGGTCAGGGCAGGCAACTCGCGATTGTCACGGAAGCTCTGCTCGTAAATCCTAATTAAGTTCTCTTGTAGCATAAAAAAACTCTCTTTTATGTTATATAAAATTATGTATATTCTCTCTCTATTCTGTGTGCGCTGCTCACTCTACTTTTGAGCCGCCCTATTTTTGTGACCAAAGAGGTAGGTTTTATTCTCTGTGCCGTGGAGCAGTCGTCCCAAGTTGGCACGGTGGGTGTAGAAGAGCAGGAGCGAGATGAAACCAAAAAAGATCATCAGCCTCGGATCACTATCGCCCGTGAGTGCGGCATAGAATGGGAGCAGCAAACCACCCACCATTGAGCCCACCGAAACATAGTGACTCACCGATACAATCACTGCAAAGGTGGCCAGCGCAAGGAGTATGCCCCCAAGCGAAAAGGCAAACATAGCACCCACCAACGTAGCCACACCCTTGCCACCACGGAAACCGGCAAACAGAGGCCACATATGACCAATAACAGCCATAGCGCAGAGGGCCATTTTCAGGTAGAGGTAGCCACCGTCGCTCTCCTCAAAGGGCGAGAAGCTTACCAGAGCCACAGCGAGGTAGCCTTTGAGCATATCGATGAGGAACACGGGCAGGGCGGCCTTTGCACCCAAGACGCGGAGCACGTTGGTAGTGCCGGCATTGCCACTACCTTGTGTGCGGACATCCACACCATAGAAAATTTTACCAATCCATACAGCGCTGGGGATAGAGCCCAATAGGTAGGCACCCAACAACAGCGCTGCTATAATCATCCAATTCATCCTTCAAGCGATTCGATTATACTCTATTTCAACACCTTACCACCAACCCAAGCAAACTGTGGCAAAGAGTTTACCAATACAAAGATACAACTTTTTTATACATTAACCACCCCACCCCGCAACCAATAGGCCAAAGCACAGCTTTTCGGAGGGCGTTTTACGATGCCCAAGGCGATTATTTGACACCCAAAAGAACATTTTTGCCCACCATCCGACCACCCAAAATGTGGGTTTTACCCACAACAACACAAAAAATAATTTCAAAAAAAATGGACGACGTTATAGACTTTTTTAACAAAAATAGTATATTTGTCGGTTATTAGACGCCCCACACCACCAAGCGTCAAAAAATGCGGTAAATATCAACAAAATGTTGAAAAAACCCTACGCCCAAAGAGTAAAAAACAGTGGCGAGAAGAATTAAACGCCGGTGTGGCCTAAAACTAAAAACAAAATAAACCTAAATACTACTATTTTTCTATGAGCGCAAAAATTAAATTTAAGGCTTTCAATGCCAAAGAGTTTTTCACACTCAAAAACCTAATGTCGTGGCTGGTTGTGACCATTGGTGTGATTGTGATGTCGGCAGGCTTTGCCCTCTTTACTAACCCCTACAAAATCATCCCCGGTGGTGTCTATGGTTTGGGACGTGTTCTCCACGACATCTTCCCCTCGATTCCCACAGGTACGTTTGGTTTTATGTTCGACATTCCACTGATGATTACCGGCCTGCTGGTATTTGGTGGCAGTTTTGGTGCCAAAACCATCTATGCAGCCCTTATCTCTCCCATCGTAATGAACACCCTGACGGCTTGGGTGGGCGAAGGTCCTTACTACGACAATGGCTGGATTGCCACATCGTTCAACTTTGCCGACGATCCTCTGATGGCTGCCATCTTTGGTGGTCTGCTGATTGGTGCAGGTGTGGGTATCATCATTCGTGGTGGCGCAACTTCGGGCGGTACGGACATCGTTTCGATGATAATTAGCAAGTTCTGCAAGATGAAATTCTCCACCGCAATGGTTATGGTAGAGTCGTCGATTGTAATCATCGGTATGCTCCGCTTCCAAGACTGGCTCTTGCCCCTCTACTCGCTCGTTTCGATTTACGTCAGCAGCAAAGCTGTCGATATGGTGCTCGATGGCGCAACCTACGAAAAACTTCTCTTTGTTATCTCCGAGAAGCAGGACGAAATCAAACAATACATTCTCCACGAACTTGGTCGTGGTGGCACCTACATCAAGTCGAGCGGTATGTACACCGACAAAGACCGCGATATGATTTTCCTTGTAGTGAGCCGCAAGGAGATTGCTGCCGTTAAGAGCAAACTCCACTCCATCGACAAAGATTCGTTTGTTGTTGTGGTCGATGCCCACGAGACCTATGGCGACGGCTTCAAGACCTTCGATGTTGACGAGAATACCAACGCATAAAAAACAAAGCGCAACCTTCGGGGTTGCGCTTGACTTTTCTTGTCTAACGTCTGACGTCTAACGACCTAAGGCGAAAAATAAAACGCGGGGAATACCCGCTTTTTTTTACAGGGGTAGCAGGGGTCACAGGGGTTACAAGGGCGTTTTTCGCCCCACAACCACTCCTCCCCTATGTCAGGGGAGGTGTCGCGAAGCGACGGAGAGGTTAGTTTTGTGCCTCTGCACTCGCTCACTCGCAATTTTCACTTTTCCATTTTCCATTTTCAA
>JAGBVY010000165.1 GCA_017630115.1 Tidjanibacter sp.
GGACTGGGTGGACTTTGAGGGCTGGGAGAACTGGGAGGGCTGGGAGGACTGGGAGAACTGGGAGGACTGAGAGGGCTGGGAGAACTGGGAGGGCTGGGAGGACTGGGAGAACTGGGAGGACTGGGAAGCCCCAGTAAACCTAGTAAACCTAGTAAACCCAGAGAACCCAGTATATAGGCTTTATAGCCCCCAAACTCCCTAATGACTCTCCATTATAAATAGGTGTATTGTTGATAAAATGTTAATAAATTCACTGGGGGGGGTAAAATTAACGTCTGCTAAAATTTTTTAACTTTGAAAGTTGTATGTTCTATTGCCGACTCTGTGCCGGCCGAGCATACACTTTTTCGTTTGTAAGATTACAAATAAGCTATTGATTTATATGAAATTGAGTATCGTAAAATCGACATTGTTGCTCTCGCTTGCAGCTACGTTGGCATTGAGCTCGTGTAGCAAGCCAGAGCCTATTGTTGTCTATGGACTGACGCTCTCTCAGCAGAGTGTGGTCTTCGATGCTGAGGGTGGCGCAAAGCTACTTTCGGTAGCGCCCTTCCCCGAGGATGAGGCGTGGAATTTGGAGATTGTTCAGCAGCCCGACTGGGCCACCATTGAAAGTGTGGCCGAGGGTGTGGAGGTGAGTGTTGTGGCCAATACAGCATCCACAATCCGTAGTGCATCATTCCGCTTGGTTAGTCCCGAGGGGCGTTTTGAGCCATACGAAGTGGCCATTTCTCAGGAGGGAGCCAAGGAGTTGTCGTGGAGCACGAGTGCTGCGAGCAGCTACGCCTTCGACTCCGAGGGTGGTCAAATCAGCTTTGTGGTTGTGGCCAACGACGAGTGGAGTGTTGAGTCAAGCGCCGAGTGGCTGAGTGTGGAGTGCGACAAGGCCGACAGTAAGGTGGTCGTTGTGGCTGCGCCCAACCGCGAGGAGGAGCCTCTGAGTGCAACTCTTCGACTGGTGGTTGGCAGTGGCGAGCAGCAAGAGAGCCTCGACATTGAGGTGGTGCAGGATATAAGGGCCAACAACCCCTACTACAAACTCGTAGGCAAGTGGGAGATTATGGCTACTAAGTGGTTCTACTCGCCCAATGGCTCGCTCAATAGCCTCGACTATGCCCCCAATCCAAGCGACTACTTCCTTATCTTCGACATCGAGGAGGGAGTCTATGGCCAGACGTTGCTGATGAAGGATTTTCTCTACCCCGGCACCGAGTTGGAGGTGCGCTACGATAGCGCAACGGGAGGTATGGTGATTCCCTTCGGATGGACCGTGCTCTCCTACAACGTCTTTTTCTACATCACTCTCGTTTCGGACCGTCAGTTCTCCTATGCGGCCTACGAGGTGGCAGCCTTGCCCGAGGAGGATGGCGGTGTGATAGCTCTGGATATGCCCACAGTGAGTGGTTTCAACTATGTGGGCTTCGGCTTGTGGACCTACGACGAGAACGAGAATAAAGTAGCTCTCGGCTCTAACTATCGTCCCACAATGTTCCCAATGGCCCCCATCACGCTCAGGAAACACAACGACGATACAACTACTAACCTCTAATTGTTGCTTGGAAGATGAAAAAACTCAGTAGGATAATATGGACTATGGCCCTGCTTATGGGTGCAGTGGCTTGTGTGGAAGATGTTCCTGTGGAGATTGTTCCTCCCCAATCGGAAGGTCGCCTAACGTTGGAGGTGAGTTCCGAGAGCGGATTTTTTGAGGCTCACGACGCTGCCAAGGCCGAGGTGCGCTTCCTGACTCGCGGAGGCGAGGTTGTGCTCGATGTGCTGACCAACCAAGCCGAGTGGCGTTACGAGGTTGTTGAGGGTGAAGATTGGCTCTCGGTGAGTGCCGACGACTACTTCCTGACTATTGCTGCCGAGGCCAATGGCGGCGATGAGGTTCGTAGTGGTGTGGTTGAGATTAGGGCCTTGCGTGGCCAGGAGGAGGCTTGCTTTGAGGTGGCTGTTAAGCAAAACCACTCGGGTAATGCCGAGGTGGTGCTGGGCCAGAGCAGTCTGAGGGTCAATGCCCATACGGAGTTGCAGCAGCTTGTGGCTGTGGAGAGCAACGTTGACGAGTGGTCGTTTGACTGCACCTGCTCGTGGCTGCTTGTGGAGCAGTGTGAGGAGGGACTCAGACTCACGGCCGACGACAATAAACACAATGCTCAGCGCACTGCCAAAATTAAACTCACCGTACCCAATAGGGCCACCAATGAGGATGTGTTCTGCGACGAGCTTACCGTATTGCAGGATGGCAACGCCTTTGTGGTGCTTTCGAGCCACAATGTGGCCACCGACGACGCTGGTGGCGAAAGACACATTAAACTCACATCCAACCCCGAGCTCGATTGGAGCTTCACAACCGACGGAAGCGACTGGTTTAGTGCTCGTGCAGGTGAGGGCGAGATTGTGGTGTCGGTAGCATCCAACTCCAATGGCTTGGAGCGATTTGGCTCGGTGGAGATTGTGGTTGGCGACGAGGACAACTCGGCTAAGGCCACACTGAGGGTGCATCAGATTGGTACCGACACCGACGAACTCATCTATGAGGTGGAGATTACCGAGCCCGACTATATGCTGACGGCAGCTCCTGTACTGACTCTTTCGTCGGGTGGCTCAATAACGGTGGATTGGGGCGACGGCTCCGAGATTGAGGTTTTCGACTCGCGCCGAGGTACCCACCTCTACAAAGCCCCCGGCCTCTACACCATATCAATCACTGGCGAGGCTAAGTCGTTGGAGTTTAGCGACGGCGACAACTTTGCTCCCGAGTTGAAGAATATCATTTCGTGGGGTAAGTTGGGCCTGACCAATGCGGCCGATATGTGCTTGGGTTGCAACAATTTGGAGAGCATACCCAACGATGTTGCAGGCTCGTTTGCTAACATCAAGTCGTTTATTGGCGCTTTCTCGTGTTGCGAGAGCCTTAGGGAGATTCCCGAGGGTCTGTTCTGCTACGCTACTTTGGCCAAGAATTTCGAGGACTGTTTTAGCCACTCTGGCTCTATCAGCTCCATCCCCGAGGGTCTGTTTGCCAATTGCCCGGCCGCTGAGGACTTCTCCTACACCTTCTACGGCACCGGCTCGGGCTATATTATTACCAATTTGACACTCGGCAACCTCGAAGAGCTGCAAACTATTGTGGCTCCCGGTAGGCTTACCTCTATCCCTGCCAACCTCTTTGCAGCCTGCCCCAATGCCAAGCAGCTTGACTATACGTTTGGTGCTACGGCTATCAAGGAGGTGCCCGAGAGTCTGTTTGCCAACCTTACTAATGCAACAATCTTTACGGGTGCTTTCTCGGCTTGCGTCAATCTGACGACCGTGCCTAAGGATTTCCTGAGCAAGGCTACCTCGGCTACCGACATCAAGTACCTCTTTGCCGGTTGTACGAGTTTGAAGGAGTTGCCCGTGGGTATGTTTACCAACAACTCGACGGTGACCAACCTCGAATATATCTTCTACTGCACCGGTGTGGAAAAACTCTCGGCAGGTCTGTTTGAGGGCCTCTCGGCAGTTAAGACCCTCGGCGCTGTGTTCCAAGATTGCGTGGCTCTGAAAGAGGTTGAGGAGGGAGTCTTCGACGGACTTACGGCTGCCAAGTCGTTTAAGTATTGTTTCTCGGGCTGTACCTCGCTGAAAGAGATTCCCGAGGGATTGTTTAGGGGCTTGACCGCTGCCTACGAGTTCAAATCGACCTTTGAGGACTCCGCATTGGAGAGCATACCAGAGGGTCTGTTTGCCGATGCACGCAACTACTCCTCGGCCGACTTCTCCTATATGTTGGCCGGATGTCGTAGCCTGAAAACCGTGCCCGCAGGGCTGTTTGACACCTTTACGGCTGTCACTTCGCCCGGCTTTAAGTATGCCTTTGCAGGGTCGGCCATCGAGAGCTTGCCCGCAGGCTTGTTTGCCAAGAATACGGCCGTAACTCAGGGCTTTGAAAACACCTTCAATGGTTGCGACTGCCTGACTACCATCGAGAGTGGCATCTTCCCCGAGAGCTCGTCGGTAAGTACATTGGCCTACACCTTTGAGGGTTGTACGGCTTTGGAGAGCTTGCCCGAGGGGTTGTTTGACCCTCTGGCTGCCTCGAAGACCAAATTTACCGCCACATTTAAGGGTTGCACCTCGCTGAAAACTCTTCCCGAGGGGCTGTTTGCCCAGAACAGTCTGGCTACCCAGTTCTCCGACACATTCAGCGGTTGTAGCTCTTTGGAGAGTTTGCCCGCCGATTTGCTCGGTAGCAAGGAGAAAGCCACAAGCGTAAAAGGTATGTTTAAGGATTGCTCGTCGCTGAAAACTATCCCCGCCGACCTCTTTGCCTTAGCCCCCGCTATCACCTCCTTTGAGAGCACCTTCTCGGGTTGTGCGTCGCTCACCGAGCTGCCCGCCGAGCTCTTTGTCGCCATTGGTACGAAGAGTTCGAGCATCACCTTTGCTGAGTGTTTCAGGGGTTGCAGCTCGCTTGTGAGCCTGCCCGCCGCGCTCTTCGATACGGTTAGGCGTATTAACTATATTGATAGTTGCTTCAATGGCTGCTCGTCGCTCACTGGCGAGTCGCCCTACACTATTGTGGTTGGCGACGACGGCGTGGAGCAGAAGATTCACCTCTACGAGCGCACACGCGGTACGGAGTTCCTCACTGTGCCAAGCAACACCTCGGCCCACGAGGATTGCTTTGCAGGATGCAGTGGTCTGTCCGACTACGCCGCAATGCCCTCGTCGTGGAAATAGCTCGCAAGATAGAAGGAGAAGTGAATGTGTAAAAGGAATAAACATCAAGACGATATGAAACTTTACAAACGATATATGCTAATAGCTACCCTAATGGTGGGTGTTTTGGTGGGTTGCCAGAACGAGCCTGCTGAGGTGTTGCAGCCCGAGGCCGACTACGCCTTTGTGGAGCTCTCTTCTTCCACCACAACCATCGCCGAGAAGGGTGGAATCAAGACAATCTATGTTGCCTCCAACCGCATTGAGTGGGAGGTGCAACATCAAATCGACTGGCTCGATGTGAGCGTCGAGGGCAACGCCATAACACTCTATGTCGATGCCAACACCTCCGGCCCAAGCCGCTTGGGTGTGATTGATGTGGTTGTGGGCAGTGAGCCCGACGTGGCCAAAGCGCGCCTGAAAGTGTTGCAGGAGGGTGCCGAGACGAAACTGCTCTCGCAGGATGGTACGGCCAACTGCTACATTGCCAAGCCCAACTCCACCTATCGCTTCGACGCCTCCATAAAGGGTAACGGCAAGCGCGACGGCAACTCCAACTACATTGCCCTTTGTGGCTCACGCATTGAGGGCGCATCCTATGCCGAGCTGGCGTGGGAGGCTACCTTCGACGGCGACAAGACCCGCAGCACACAGATTATCGACGGCACACCTTTATACTTGCCCGAGCAGAAGCAGATATATTTCGCCACGGGCAACTATGAGGGTAACGCCTTGGTGACACTCCATAACGCCGAGGGCGAGATATTGTGGAGCTGGCACATCTGGGTTGTGGCCGAGGAGGTTGGCACATCGGTGAGCGCCGATGGTTTGGTGTGGATGGATCGCAACTTGGGCGCAATGAACAACAATGTGGGCGATGTAGCCAACCGTGGTATGCTCTACCAATGGGGTCGCAAAGAGCCCTTCCTGCCCTCGCCTGCCGAGTACCAAAGTGTCCCCTCGCATCGCTACGACGAGGATTACAATATCTTGGAGAGCGAGGAGGAGTATGAGCAGGTGCAGGCTGAGATAGAGGCTGTGCGTACGGTGCTCAACGTGAACAACGAGCAGAGGGGCGAGGGCCTCTATGAGTGGAGCTATGTGGGCCAGATTGCCCCTGTGGCGTTGCGTGCCCCCGGCAATATAGACTATGCATTGCAGCATCCCACAACATTCCTCGGTTGTAGGGTCGATATTCCCATTGGCGAGTATGTCTTCGACTGGTACTTGTTGCAAGACTTGGAGGGTGGTGGCAGCCTTATGCAGCAGTCCGACTCCAACCTCTGGGGTAGCGGCGATAGGGGTAGCGACTATAAGACTATCTTCGACCCCTGCCCAGTGGGTTATGTAGTACCTCCTGTTGGTGCTTTCGGCGAGATTCCTGCTGGCTACGCTTGTTCCTATGTGGGTCGCGACTGGGAGGTTGCCGACTATGGTTGGAAGTGGAGTGGTGGCAATGGCGACTACTTCCCCAGCGTGGGCAACTTCGACGTGTCGGGCCTTATGGGCGAGACGAGCGAGAGGATGCTCTACTGGACTTCGGAGAGCTTTGGTAGTGGCTATCAGGGCTTTGGCAAGGCGGCTACGCTTTTTGTGGCCTATGGCGACATCTACTACGGCATCTATCCTCTTATGGATGGTGCGGAGATGGCTGCGTGGTACTCCTATGGAGCACGTTGCTATGGCGCATCGGTTAGGTGCGTGAAGGAGCACGAATAGACAATTAAACAATCAATCAATAACTAACTAAACAAACAAAAGAAAATGAAAAAATCTATTTACACACAGCCCACAATCTACGTTGAGGATGTAGTTGTGGAGAACGGTATTGCAGCCAGCCCATTTGGTGGGGATGGTGCTCCCGGTCAAGGCTCCGGATTTATTGGCGGAGAAGAGGGCAGCGATGATTTTATTGAGCTCTAAAAATCTTTCTGGACTATGAAAAGGATTATTAAATCGTTGGCCTTTATTGCAGTAGCTGCAATGGGCCTTACCGCTTGCCAGAACGATATTGACGAGCAAATCGAGGCAAAAGAGTCTGTTGTTGTAACTTTTGTTGCCGACTCGGCAACAGAGAGCCGTACTTCGGTTGATACTTCGGGCGACGTACCTGTTTTCGCTTGGGATGAAACCGAGAGTTTCGCAGTTTTGGAGCAGACCACAGCACTCGCTGAGGCCACTAATGTAGGGTTTGCCAAAGACGTTGAGGGCAAGGCAACTATTACCGCAACCTTCGACCACAATGCAGGCCAGAGTGAGTATAAGTATGTGGCTGTATATCCCAAAGCCGGCTATGTAGAGGCCACAAGCATCGCAACTGCTACTCTCAGCCTCCCTGCCAATCAGACTATGGGAAGCGCTTCCTACGACCCCAATGCCGATTTGATGGTGTCGAAGGTGGTAGCTACCGCAGCACAGCCAATCGAGGTGCAGCCTATGCAGTTCACTCGCTTGGCTGCTGTGGCTAAGATATCTATCAAGGGTGTTGAGGGTACGATTGAGAAGGTTATTTTCACTGCCGAGGGCAAAACTATTGCAGGTACTATCACTGCCGACCTCGAAAATATCGCCAATGAGGATGGCTCGCACAACTTCGATGTTGCACAGGGTAGCGATAGCATTACTATCGAAGGCGTGGTAAATAACGGTGCTGTTTATTTCACCCTTCTGCCCACCACCCTCGAAGCTGGCGAGGGCTACACCGTAACTGTTGTTACCGAGGATAAAATCTATGTTAAAAAGGGTACTATTCCCGAGGGTAAATCGCTCGAATTCGCCGCAGGTATGGTTACCCGCTTTGGCGTGAATATGGAGGGCGTAACCCCCGGCGACAAGTGGGTGCTTGTTAGGGATGTAGACGACCTCGAAGCAGGCGACATCGTGACCTTCGTTTCGAAGAATTATAATTGGGTAATGGGTAAATGGGCAAGTTCTTATCCCTATGCTTCATATACCGAGGTTGTTAAGATTGGCGACTATCTCTACCACCCCATTGCTGCTGCAAGTGAGGCAAACAATAGGATTCAGCACCTTGTGGTTGCTCCTCGTGCCGGCAAGGAGAATGCCTTTGAGTTCTATAATCAAGCAGGTGAGTATGATGACGACGATTATAGTGGATACATATGTACTTATAGCACAAATAACTATCTGAAAGTGCAAACAACTCCCAGTGGTAGGTCTTTGTTCTATACCACCATTGCTGAGGATGGTACGGCAACTCTTGAAGCAACCGATAGCGACCATACATACAAGAAACTGAGGTATAGAGCTTATAACGGTGGCAACACAACAAGCAACCGTAGATTTGGATGTACGAGTACCATTACTAACGAACACGACGACATTTGCATTTACAAAATTGCAGGTGGTAAGGGTGTTGTTCCTACTCCCGAGGCACAATTTACCGTACCTGCTGAGAGCAGTCCTGTTGTGATTGGTAAGGAGGGTGTCGCAGAAGCAACCCAGATAACTGAGGTTGTATTTAACTATGTTGGCGACTGGACTATTAGCGTTTCCGACAATGCCGATTGGCTCACTCTTAACTACGCCGACGAGAAACTTACCTACACTGCTCCTGTGAACGCAGGCGCAAAACGCGAGGCAACTGTCACTATCACCGCTTCGCACGATGGCAAGGATGACATCGAAAAGACTTTCAAAGTTGTTCAGAAAGGTGAGCCTCAGCCAATTTCTGTTAAGGATTTCAGTGCTCTGGGTGTAGATGCAAACGCTGAGTATCTTGTTACTGGTGTTATCACCAAACGCGTTGACTCCACTTCCTCTGATACTGAGATTTCCGATGGTAAGGGCAATACTGCCAAATTTAGGTATGTTTATACGGCCGACAATAAGAGCAGTTTCTATAATACCGATGCCAATGTCGAAGGTAATGTAGTTACTATTTTGGCTTCTAAATCGTATAGCGCAAGCTATGGCGGTAGTAGCTCGGCTCACGCTCTTTGCCAAGGTTACTACAACCTCTCGGCAGCTGCCGATGTGGACCACGTTGCATACAGCGGTGGCGACGTGAAAGTAACTATCACTAAGGGTGGTACTCTCACTCCTCAGACTATCACCGGTAGCGTTAGCGAGTTGTTTGCACAGCTCATCTACACCGAGAACGCAACCGAGGCTACCGTTAAGTTGCCTGCCAACGAGGGCGCTCCTCGCGAGGTTGTGGCTACCTTTACCGATGGCTTGGCAACCACCTCTGTGACCATTATTCAGGGTGCTGACACCTCCAAAGGTACAACTTGGGAGCTTGTAACCGACGCTGCTACTCTCGAAGCAGGCGACAAAGTGATTATCGCTGCTAAGGACTACAACGTGGCTATGAGCACCACTATTTCTTCGAACGACCAACGTGGCGAGGCTGCTGTTACCAAGATTGGCAACTACTACCTCATCCCCACCGCACTTGATGTTCAGACCTTTGTTTTGGGCGCAGGCACCGAGGTTGGCACTTTCGCATTCTACGACGACACCAATAAGGGCTTCCTTGTTTCGAGCAACACATCTCCTGCAACGCTCGAAAATCAGCCCTATGTAGATGCCAACGCATCTTTCGCTATCAGCATTGCCGAAGGTGCTGCTACCATAGCAAAGGATAGTAGCAAATTGGCTTACTACCTCAATGGTACGACTAAGTATTTTTGCAGCAGCAGCGCAACAAGCTCTTACTATAATTCTCTGAGCCTCTACCGTTTGGTAGGTGTTAAGGGCGAGATTCCCGTAGTTGCTGCCGACGTAACCGTCAACGATGCAGTTATTTCCGAAGATGCAGCCGTTAGCGCTACTCCTATCCCCGAGGTTGTATTCAACTATGTAGGCGACTGGGATATTACCGCCACCACCGATGCTGAGTGGATTACCTCGCTCGCTTTCGACAAAGTAAACAACTGCCTGACCTACACTGCTGAGGCTAACCTCGGCGCTGTTCGTGAGACTACCGTTACTATCATCGCCTCGTTGGCTGGTCAGACTCCTATCAGTTGGAACTTTGGTCTGCTCCAAAAAGGCTTCATCCCCAAGATGACCATTGCTGAGTACAATGCAATCCCCGAAGAGGATAGGAGCGACAACCCATATGTGCGCTATGAGCTGACTGGTAGGATTGAGAGTATTGAGAGTACAAGTGCTACAAACTCCAAATTTACTATTACCGATGGCACGGAAAGTGTTCAGGTGTATGGTCTTGTTGTTGAGAATAGCGATAAGGACTATGGCGACCTCAACCTCAAAGTTGGTGATGTGGTGACTATTACAGCTCCCCGCATCGCTAACTGCGACACCGCAGGTAAGGGTAGCATTAACCCCGCCTACTACATCTCGCACTACAACATTGAGGCTACCGCTACCGCTGCTGAGTACACCAGTGGCTCTACTGCAACAATCAGCATTGCAACTACCTCGGGCTTGGATGTTACCTACGAGATGGCCGATTGCGACTTTGCAACGATTAGCTACACCACCGACCCCACTTCGGAGAACACCACCGCTACCGTTACCTTCACCTCCACCAACGAGGCTGAGGTGGCTCGCAGCGTAGATGTTACCTTCACGACCGGTTTGGCTTCGACCACCGTTACCGTTACCCAGAAGATTGACCCCGCAAAGGTTAAGGGTTGGGTACTTGTAACCGATGCAAGCGAACTCACTATTGGCGACGAGGTAATCATTGTAGCCAAGAACGCAAATTACGCACTTGGTTGCTATACAAGCTCATCTACATCTACTGCAAATAAGAATACGAGTGAAGTTGTAATCAATGGTACTTCCATTTCATCTGAGGAGGTTGAAAACAAGAAGGTTCAGAAGTTTACACTTGTAGAGGGTTCCATAACAAATACTTTTGCATTTGAGTTTACCTACAATAGTAGTACATATTATCTTTACGCTAATTCGGGTGTGAAACTATATTCGAATAAGAATAATGGAGGTCGTGCCTTTGCAATAGATATTGAGGCAGATGGCAATGCAATTATTACATCGCAGGGTAATACTAAATATGTAATTACTTATAATTACAAGGGTTCGCCAGCTGCATTTACCACCTCTGGAATTTCTGCATCATTAGCAACAGATGTTGATGCGGATATTTGTATCTACAAAAACACTGAGAAATAGTGTAATTAAATCAAAACGAACGATATGAAATTCGTGAAACATTTGGCTCTGATGGCTATGGCGGCGGTGGCTGCCATAGCCCTCGGAGGTTGTGACAACCAAGAGGAGCAGACCGAAAATCCCAACCTCAACCAAGACCTCACTCTCACCGTCGATGTGGAGGACATCACTGCCACCACAGCCAAAGTGAAGGTGACGCACAACGGCTCGGCAGCCGACACTTGGTTTGGGTTTGTGACCACAGAGGTCGATAAGAACGAAAAAACCCTCATCGACGAGGCAGCACTCGCCTTCCGAGCAAGCTCCGACGTGGCACAGCTCCGCGCCAGCAAAAGCTATGTGACCATACTCAACGAGCTCACCCCCGCCACAGCCTACAAGTACATCGCCTTCGGACTCTCCGACAAGGGCGAGGTCTATGGTGGCTACGGCGTATTTGAGTTCACAACCGCTGAGAGCAACACCGGTGGTGGCAACACGGGCGGTGGCAATGGTGGTGACAACACGGGCGGTGGCACAACAAGCGGTATGAGGGTCAATGAGGCGTGGAGCGTAAGCTACATTGGTGCAGGCACCCTCTACGACCAGCAGTTCGACCACATCGTCAAAGTCACCAGCACCGACTACAACCCCTATCTGCTGACTGCTGTATATGCAAGCGAGTGGGACCCCGAGGGACTCTTGGAGCTGGGTGGTTACCTTGTGACCGACCTCCGCAACTACCTCACCGAGTTCAACTCCGCCAACGGCACCTCCTACACCTTGGCCGATATGCTCTTTGTGGGCGACGGCTACGACGCCTTCAACCTCAACCCCGGATACTACAAGGCAGTGGCTCTGGGTGTCAATGAGCAGGGCACCCTCACAGGACTCTACGCCGTTTCCGAAACCTTCGAGGTGAAGGAGCAGGTGGCAACCGGCAATTTCAAGGCTTGGCTCGGCAACTGGGAGGTTGTGGGCAACAATGGAGTTAGCTACACAATCAACCTTTCCAACGGCTTGGCCAACAAGTTCTTCATTATGTCCTACTGGGAGAACGACCCCGACTTTGCTGTGAAGGTCGATTACAACGCCTCGCTCGATGCGCTCTTCTTCTACTCGCAGTTGGTGGCCGAGGATGTCAATTTCGGCGATGCCGGCATTGGCGATGTCTATTTCTTGGGCCTCGACGACGAGGGTAGTATGTACACTATCGAGGCAGGCGAGTATGGAATAGGCATTGCAGGCATACTCGACGGCGGCCAGAGGGCCTTGGTACGCTACGACGACGATAGCATTCAGGGCTACCCATTCTTCGACTTTATGTTCTTTGTTGTTGATATCGACGGCAAGTATTACAGGCTCACCAATGCCGAATTGTTGGAGATGCCCGCAGCAATCAATCCCGCCGGCGGTCAGGTGGCCGTAGCTCCCGCAGCTCGCCCCACAGTGCGCCAAAATGCCTACACCAAGGCTGTGCGCCCCGCCAAGGTCTATACTCCCGGAGCGGAGATTTTCAACTTCGCCCGATAGGGTGGTGACTGTACCACACAAAAAGGGTGGCAACCAAGCGGTTGCCACCCTTTCTATGTAAAAAACTTTCTATATATAAAATAATATGGTGGGACTAAATCTGCTCCCAATCCATTGAGCCGTCTTTGTTGTCCTTGACGCGGATGCCTACCTCCGAAAGGCGGTTGCGAATAAGGTCGGCGGTGGGCCAGTCTTTGTTGGCTTTGGCGTTGCGACGAATCTCCAAAATCATATCCATCAGAGGAGCAACTTTGTCGTCGGCACCCTCGGTGCGCTCGTTGCGCAGACCCAAGATATCGAATACATAGAGATTCACTACTCTACGCAACTCCTCCAAGTCGGCAGAGGAAATTTGTTCCTTGCCGTCGGCTATGGAGTTGATAATCCTCACCCAGTCAAACAGAGCCGAGATAACCATAGGCGATGAGAGGTCGTCGTTCATTGCATCCTCGCAGCGTGTGCGTAGGTCGGCCACATCGACGGTGGAACTCTCCGAGGCTTTCAGTTTACCAAGCACCTCAACAGCTTTCATAAGCCTATCGTAACCCTTCTCGGCGGCTTTCAGGGCCTCGTTGGAGAAGTCGAGGGTGGAGCGGTAGTGGGCTTGCAAGATGAAGAACCTGACGGTCATTGGCGAGTAGGCCTGTTCGAGCTTGTCGTGGGTGCCCGTGAAGAGCTGTTCGAGGGTGATGAAGTTGCCCAACGACTTGCCCATCTTCTGACCGCCAATGGTAATCATATTGTTGTGTATCCAGTAGCGGGCCGAGTCGTGACCCAACGCAGCGCACGACTGAGCAATCTCGCACTCGTGGTGGGGGAACATAAGGTCCATACCGCCACCGTGGATGTCGAACTGCTCGCCGAGGTACTTGGTGCTCATTGCTGTACACTCCAAGTGCCAGCCGGGGAAACCGTCGCTCCAAGGCGAGGGCCAACGCATAATATGTTCGGGCTGTGCCTTCTTCCAGAGGGCAAAGTCGTAGGAGTTGCGCTTGTCGCTCTGGCCGTCAATCTCGTGTGTGCCAACAAGCACGTCGTCGAGGTTGCGACCCGAGAGTTTGCCATAGTGGAAGCTCTCGTTGTATTTGGTCACATCGAAGTAGATAGAACCGTTGCTCTCGTAGGCATAGCCTGCGTCGAAGATGCGCTTTACGAGTTCCACCTGCTCGATGATGTGGCCACTGGCGTGTGGTTCAATCGAGGGGGGCAACACTCCGAGCTTGTCCATAAAGGTGTGGTAGCGGTTGGTGTAGTACTGTGCTACCTCCATAGGTTCGAGCTGTTCGAGCCTTGCTTTCTTGGTGATTTTGTCCTCACCTTCGTCGGCGTCGTGTTCGAGGTGGCCCACGTCGGTGATGTTACGCACATAGCGCACCTTGTAGCCTAGCGCCTTCAAGTAGCGGAACAGCAGGTCGAAGGTGATGGCGGGGCGGGTGTGTCCCAAGTGGGGGTCGCCATAGACGGTTGGGCCGCATACATACATACCAACGTGCTGCTCGTTGATGGGTCGAAACACCTCTTTTGTACGAGAGAGGGTGTTGTATAGCATTAACTTTGTAGCCATAGTCGTAATTATAGTGTTTATTCGGGTTGTAAAAATACTCATTATTTTCGTAACTTTGCAAAATAATTCGTCTATTTGGATAGTTATTTGTTTATGAGAAGCTACAATAGAATCAATAATCTGCTCGGACTGGCCACTTTTCTTGTTTCGGCTCTGGTCTATATTCTCACTACCGAACCGTCGGCCAGCTACTGGGACTGCGGCGAGTTTATCCCAACGTCTTATAAGTTGGAGGTGGGTCACCCTCCCGGTGCGCCACTCTTTATGATGATTGCCAATTTCTTCACTCAGTTTGCTTTTGGCAATACGGCCAAGGTTGCACTTATGGTCAATATTATGTCGTGCTTGGCGGCTGCGGCCACCATTATGTTCCTCTTTTGGAGCATAACCTACATAGCACGCTGTATGTTGGTGGGACGTAAGAGAGAGCCTTCGCGCGGCGAGTTGGTGGCAATTATGGGCGCAGGCTTGGTGGGTGCATTGGCCTACACCTTTACCGACACATTTTGGTTCTCGGCTGTCGAGGCCGAGGTCTATGCCCTCTCTTCGCTGATGACGGCGGTGGTCTTTTGGGCTATTCTCAAATGGGACGCTGTGGCCGACCAGAAGGGCAATGAACGTTGGTTGGTATTGATAGCCTACCTTATGGGCCTCTCGATTGGTGTCCACATCCTCAATCTGCTGACCATCCCCGCTTTGGTATTTATCTACTACTTCCGCAAGACCGACAAGGTGAGCCTTAAAGGAGTGGTCATCTCTACGCTTGTGAGCGGAGCGGTGCTGCTTGTTGTCAATAGCCTTATCATCCCCTATACTACACAGGTGGGAGCTTGGTTTGACCGTATGCTCAACGGTTTAGGCGTGCCTGTAAATGTGGGCTTTGCCATATATGTAGTGCTATTGTTTGTGGCTCTTGGAGTGGCCATTTGGCAGACCCAGAAACGTCGCCTGAAATTGGCCAACCTTATTGTCACGAGCCTTACGGTAATCTTGATTGGTTACTCCTCCTATGCTTCGGTTATTATCCGTGCGGCAGCCAATCCGCCAATGAACTCCAACGACCCCGACAACCCTTATGCTCTGCTCTACTTGCTCAACCGCGAGCAGTATGAGGCTCAGCCCATACTCTCGGGTGTGTCGTATGCTGCCCCAATCTTGGACGTTACATATCGCACCAAATACTACGTTGGCGACGACGGACGCTACGTTGGCCGTCAGACCATTGCCGGCTATGAGTATCCCGACGAGTTTAAGATGCTCTTTCCGAGGATGTGGTCGAGCAACGAACGCCACATTGAGGGCTACCAGTCGTGGGGCAGGGTCAAGGGTCGCCGTGTGCGCTATGCGGGCGAGAATTACACCGTTCCCACCTTTGGCGAGAACTTGCGCTACTTCTTCGACTATCAGCTGAACTTTATGTATTGGCGCTACTTCTTGTGGAACTTTGTAGGTCGCCAGAGCGACAATCAGTCTGTGGGCGAGATAACCGACGGCAACTGGCTCTCGGGCATAAAGCCTATCGACGAAGCAATGCTCGGCCCGCAAGAGAACTTGCCCGAGGATATGGCCAATAATAAAGGGCGCAACCGCTACTACTTCCTGCCCTTTATCTTGGGTATCATTGGTCTGGTTTGGCAGTTGGGTAAGAATCCTCGCTTCTTCACGGTGGTGATGTGGCTCTTTGTGATGATGGGTGTGGCCCTTGTGGTCTATTTCAACTCGCCTCCGGGAGAGCCTCGCGAGAGGGACTATGTCTATGCCGGCTCTTTCTATGCCTTCTGTATGTGGATAGGCTTTGGAGTGTTGGCGCTGGCCGAGTGGTTGCGTAAACTCTTTGGTAGGAGAGAGGTGGCTTCGGCGGCGGTGGCTACTGTTGTATGCCTTTCGGTGCCCACCATCTTGTGTGCCGAGAACTGGGACGACCACGACCGTAGTGGCCGCTACGTTATGCGCGATATGGGCTACAACTACCTCTCTACCGTGCTACCCGGCTCAATAGTCATCAACTACGGCGACAACGACACCTTCCCAATGTGGTACAATCAGGAAGTGGAGGGTGTTCGACCCGATGTGAGGATTATGAACCAGAGCTATCTGGGCGGTGGATGGTATGTCGAGGAGATGAAGGCTCGCCACAACGAGAGTGAGGGTGTGCCATTCTCATTCCCGAAGGAGAAATATATGTATGTCAATGACTACATCTTGGTGGAGGATATTGTCGATTATAGGGTCGATTTGCGACAGGCTATGGAGATTGTGCGTAGCGAGCACCCCAACACCAAGATAGCCTACTCCGACGAGCTCGATTTCGACTTTATGCCTCAGCACAAACTATCGCTGGCGGTCAATAAGGAGAACGCCCTCAGGGCCGGTATCGTTAGGCCCGAGGATGCCCACCTTATGCTCGACAGCATTGAGCTTAACATCACCTCCTCGACGCTCGAAAAGCCCGAAGTGATGATTCTCGATATGCTCGTTCAGCTCGATTGGAGCAGGCCCGTCTATTTTGTGCAGCCCTCGTTGCTCAAACACTTGGGCCTTACCGACTATCTCCAATTCGACGGTTTCGCCTACCGACTTGTGCCTATAAAGACCCCTGTGGAGAGCGTAGCAACGATGGGCCGCATCGACACCGACTACCTCTACAACAATCTGATGAAGGTCTATCGCTACGGCAATGTCAGCGACCCCGATGTCTATATCGACAACTTCTCGCGCTTCAATATCAACTCCTCGCAGGTGAGGGGTGCATTTGCCCGCTTGGCCGAGGCGCTTGTGGCCGAGGGTAGGAGTGAGGAGGCTGTGGAGGTGCTCGATAGGGGCTTGGCCGAGCTGCCACTCTCGCAGCTGCCCCACGGCTACCAGTCGTTCCCCTATATCGACGCCTACTACGCAGCAGGCGCAATAGAGAAGGGCGATAGGCTTGCGCAGGATTTTGCTCACAACATAACCGAGAAAATCTACTACTACTTCACATTCCCCGACTCGAAGCAGGACTACATTACCGACCAACTCGTCGAGCAGTTCCAATATCTCGAACACCTCATCTACTCGGTGCTGCTGCCCTATGAGCGATTTGAAGTGATGAACGATATGGACCGTAGCTTGGAGATTGCCGAGCTGTTCTTTGGTATGACTCGCAACGAGCAGGGACAACCCGAGGGTAACATCCCCGCTGTCAATGACCGCACCCGAGGGGAGTTTCTTGATAGCATTGAGGGTAGTTTCATTATCCCCAAGCCCGAGGCGCAGGACTAACCTCTCTGTCGCGAAGCGACAGACACCCTTGCGACCCTTGTTACCTTAGTCGTTTTTGAATGTTAATGAAAAAATTCATACTCATACTCACACTTCTGCTGTCGCTCCAAGCGGTAGAGGCTCAGGAGGTTGTAGGGAGGATGCCACAAGGGTGGCAGCCCCTTACTACCTATCCTATGGCTTGGAGTGGTGAGGGCAACTTTGAGGAGTGGCGAAGTGAGGTACGAGCCAAGGTGGTGGAACTTATGGGTATAGCACCCGAAGCACCCCAGACTACCTCCTACCGCATTGTGACCTCTGAGGATAGAGAGGGTTATGTGGCCCATAAGATTGAGTTTGAAGTTTCGCGGGGCAACTGGGTATTGGCTTATCTGCTTATACCCAAGGGCGAAGGCCCTTTCCCCGCACTTGTGGCCCTCCACGACCACGGAGCTAAGTTCTCCATAGGCAAAGAGAAGATGGTGCGTCCCATAGCCGAGAGTGCTGAGGTGGTGGCCGAGGCCGAGGCGTGGGTTACGAAGAATTACGACGGTGTTTTTACGGGCGACTGGTTTGCCTCGCAAGGCTATGTGGTGCTTGCCACCGACGCCCTTTTGTGGGGCAATAGGGGCGAGGGTGAGGAGGGTCGCCAGACCAACTATGACACTCAGCAAGCTCTGGCCTCCAACTGCCTGAAACTGGGCACAACACTCGTGGGACTCATAACGTGGGACGACCTGAGGAGTATCGATTTTCTGGCCGCCCAGCCCAATGTCGATGCCTCGCGCATCGGCATATATGGCCACTCTATGGGTGGACACAGGGCGTGGATGGCAGCTGCTCTGAGCGATAAGGTGGCGGCCGTAGCCTCGGTCTGCTGGATGGCTACCTCAGATGCACTCCTTGCCTTAGGCAACAACGAGCTGAAAGGTGGCTCGGCCTTTACTATGCAGATACCTTTCCTCTCGCGCTGGCTCGACAATCCCGACGTGGCATCGCTCATCTGCCCCCGACCCGCACTCTTCATCTCGGGGACAAAAGATAAACTCTTCCCACGAGGGGTGGAGGAGGCCTATGGTAAGATGGGGCGAGTGTGGCTTAGCCGACAGGCGGGCGATAGGTTGCGCTGTGAACGTTACGACGCCCCTCATTGCTTTAATCTTGAGATGCAGGAGGCGGTAAGGCTTTTTTTCGAGTGCGCCTTGTTGGTAAATTTTGCACCTAATTTCCTCAATAAATCGCACTCGCGGAGCTGATTGCTGAGAGAACTGGGAGAACTGGGAGAATTGAGAAGTCCTAGTGAACCCAGTAAACCCAGTAAACTCAGTGAACCCAGTAAACCCAGCATATAGGGCATATAGGCCCTAAACTCCCTAACTTCCCCAGAAAGCTGATAGCTGTTAGCTGATAGCTAATTTTCCATTTTCAATTTTCCATTTTCAATTTTTATTGTACCTTTGCGGCGTGGAAAGATTTGGCTGCTTGCAACCACGTCGTCCTAAGGGCGACAAAAAAGTGCTAAAAAGCAATATGTGAGAACTTTGCCCCCAACTCAGCTCCTTGCCAATCAATCCATAATAAATTATTTGTTTAACTTTCGAGTCACTCTTGGTGTGCCCCTAAGTGTGGGCGTCATAGGAGTACTCCACAAAACACTTTAAGTTATTATGGCTTTTTTGTTTACATCAGAGTCGGTGTCCGAGGGACATCCCGACAAAGTGTCCGACCAGATTTCGGACGCAATCCTCGACGAATTTTTGCGTAAAGACCCTTCGAGCAAGGTCGCCTGCGAGACCCTTTGCACCACAGGTTTGGTGGTTGTCTCGGGCGAGGTGCGCTCGGACGCCTATGTCGATATTCAGGGCGTGGCACGCAGGGTTATCAACCAGATAGGCTACAATCGTAGCGAGTTGCAGTTCGATGGCAACTCGTGTGGTATCCTCTCGGCTATCCACGAGCAGTCGGGCGACATCAATCAGGGAGTTGTTCGTGCTACCGAAGAAGAGCAAGGCGCTGGTGACCAAGGTATTATGTTTGGTTACGCTTGTACCGAGACCCGCGAGCTTATGCCTGCAACGCTCATCCTCTCGCACGTCATCCTCAAAGAGTTGGCCGACATCCGCCGCGAGGGTGAGGTTATGTGCTACCTGAGGCCCGACTCGAAGAGTCAGGTGACCATCGAGTACGACGAGAATGGCACTCCTCTGAGGGTGCACACCATTGTCGTATCGACCCAGCACGACGACTTCGACGACTGCCAGAGGATTATTGCCGACGATGTGCGTGGCATCCTGATTCCCCGCGTGAAGGCTCGCCTCGAAAAGGCTGGCGACCATTTGGCCGACTTGATTGATGGCGACTACATCCTCTATGTCAATCCTACGGGTAAGTTTGTGATTGGTGGCCCTCACGGCGACACTGGCCTGACGGGTCGTAAAATCATTGTCGATACCTATGGCGGTAGGGGTGCTCACGGTGGCGGAGCTTTCTCGGGCAAAGACTCCTCGAAGGTGGACCGCTCGGCAGCCTACGCCGCACGTCATATTGCAAAAAATATGGTGGCCGCAGGTGTGGCCGATAGGATGTTGGTGCAGGTGAGCTACGCCATTGGTGTGGCCGAGCCTATCAATATATTTGTTGATACGTTTGGCACATCGAAGGTGGCTCAGAGCGATAGCCGCATTGCCGAGATTGTGGCCGAGCACTTCGACCTGCGCCCTGCAAGCATTGTGCGTCGCTTTGGCCTCAGAAACCCCATCTTCGAGCCCACAGCCTCCTATGGTCACTTCGGCCGTCGTCCCTACACCGAGGAGGTGACCCTCATAAGAGATGGTCAGACCACTACCCAAACAATCAAATTCTTTGGTTGGGAGGAGCTCGACGAGGTGGATAACTTGAAGGATATTTTCGGCCTAAAATAATTTTTTTCAAGAGAGAATTTATGGAGAAATTTATTATTTCCAATGGTTGTGCTCTTCGCATAACCGACACTCGCAAAGGTGAAAAGACCATAATGTTGTTGCACGGCTACTTGGAGAGTCTGGATGTGTGGGAGGATTTCGCCGGCCTGCTGAGTAAGGATTTTCGCATTGTGACGATGGATCTTCCCGGTCACGGCATCTCGCAGGTTATGGGCCCCATTCACACTATGAGTTTCTTGGCCGATGCGGTTGTGGGTGTGCTCGACGAGTTGGAGATAGATAAAGCCACTATTGTTGGCCACTCTATGGGTGGTTATGTGGCTTTGCAGACACTCCGCCTCCACCCCGAGCGTATGGAGGGCTTGGTGTTGCTCAGCTCCACTCCCAATCCCGATAGCCCCGAGAAGTTGGCCGACCGCGATAGGGAGATTGCCTTGGTGGAGAAGGGTCACAAAGACCTGCTTGCCCCAACGGCTGCTAAGGCGGGATTTGCACCCGACAACCTCCGCCGTATGGCCGACGAGGTGGCCTTCTTGGAGGAGCAGGTGTTGGTTGTTGAGCCCGAGGGTGTGGTAGCTCTTTTGAGAGGTATGAAAGAGAGGGAGGATAGCAACGAACTGCTGAGGAACTCCTCTGTACCCCAACTCTTTATCTTGGGACGTAAGGATGGCTACATCCCCGTAGAGAAGGCCGAGGCTATGGTGGCCAACCACCCACAGGCCAAGGTCGTATGGCTCGAAAATTCGGGTCACCTCGGCTACTTCGAGGAGCCTGAGGCTACCGCCGCCGCCATACGAGAGTTCGCGGAGCAAGCTCCGATTCGTGAGGGTGGTGTGGATGTGTGCTGATTTGTTAAGAAGTTGTGACTACGCCATTTTGCAGAAATTAAGTTAAGTAGTATAACAGAAATAGGTAGGAACTGCAAATGGAAACGAGAGTGAGATTATGGCTGATGTTGGTGCTGTGGAGTATGCCCCAGGTTTGTTTTGCTCAGTTTAACACGATGTTGCAGGACGAGGTCAAACAAATAACCATAGACAGCCTTCGCGTAGAGGATGACACCTATATTGTTGAAAAAATAGATTATGGTGTTACAAAGGAATGTATATTATACAATATAGGCAATACGCACAATTGGCGAGAAGAGACAAAGATTACCTCTCAGTCATTTGTGCCAGAAGCAAAGAATTCATTTGTGAATGCAAATGAGCAGATGTGCGTAGCGCGACAAATTGTAAATGAAGCGTTTACGGAAGAACAGGTTGCGATATTTAATAGTGAATACCAAAACGAAATGTGGGACTTGGGTGTGCTCTTGATTGTGTCAACGCAGAGCGATAAAGTAGAGAGTGTTTATTTCTCATATCATCCAGATTCGATGTATGCTAAAATATCACTATCTGTATATGCGGTTTTAGAAAAGAGATTGAAAGAAAGAGTGCATTTTGAATTAACGCCTTATGGCAGAACTAAGCCGACTTGTGGAAGAGTATGGTTTCAAGTTCCGCAAGGAAGCAAAAAAGCAACGGATAGTAGCGACAACTTGGACGATGGACAGGATTTGCTTGATATGCCCAATGAGAATAATACGATTAACGAAGGACGTAGTGATGAAACTCGTTTAATGTTGCCATAAAGCTGAATGGTAACTATTTGGGTGGATATGTTGTAGGGCGAATGAGTTTGGACAGCCGCACCAGCATTAAAAGTTTTTGGTGCAGCTTTTTACAAAAAGCTGCAAAACAATAGAAAAAGATAAAAGGAGATGAAAGTATATAAATTTGGCGGTGCCTCTGTTAAGGAGGCCGCAGGAGTGAGAAATCTTGCCGAGATAGCACGTTCAACCGAGGGCCAGCTCTTTATTGTTGTGTCGGCTATGGGTAAGACTACCAATGCTTTGGAGAAGGTTATGGAGCACTTTTGGGAGGGCCGCACAGGGCTGGCTGTGGTGGCTATGCAGGGTGTGGTCGATTACCACGCACGCATCTTGGCCGACCTATGGGGCGAGGCCTACCTGCCTGAGAGGGTGCGCGGTTTCTACGAGGAGTTGGAGGAGATAATTACCCTCTCCAACCCCAAGAGCCGTAGTTATGAGGAGTGGTACGACAGAGTGGTGAGCTTTGGCGAGCTTATCTCCACCGCTATTGTTAGCGACTACCTAAGCTATGCCGGTGTGGGTAGCGAGTGGCTGGATATGAGGCGCATATTCCTCACAAGCAACCGCTTCCGCGATGCCAATATCGACATCGAGGCCTCCACTCCCCGACTGCTTAGGGCTATGGAGTGTGCCACCCAGAGGGTTGTTGTGGGTCAGGGTTTCATTGGCGCAACCGAGCAGGGAGCAACCACCACCATTGGTCGCGAAGGCTCCGACTATTCGGCTGCCGTTGTGGGCTACATCCTCGGAGCTGAGAGTGTGTCGATATGGAAAGATGTAGAGGGTATCCTCAATGGCGACCCCAAGCAGTTTGAAGATGTGAGCTACATTCCCGAGCTGACCTATCTCGACGCTATTGAGCTTGCTTACAGTGGCGCTCAAATCATCCACCCCAAGACCATTAAGCCTCTGCAAAATAAGTCTATACCTCTCTATGTGAGGTGCTTTGTTAATCCTGAGTTGCCGGGTAGTGTTATCAAGGCCGAGATTAGCAAGCCTATTGACACCCCAATTCTCATCTTGAAGAAGAATCAGATTCTCTTGTCCATAAAGCCTGAGGACTACTCTTTCATCCTCGAAGAGCGTATGGCTGAGATTTTCGCCATCTTGGAGCACCACCGTGCAAAGGTACACCTTGTGCAGAACTCGGCTATCAGTATGGCCCTCTGCATCGACTCCACCCGCTACCTCGACGAGATTGTCGATGAGTTCCACGCGGCGGGCTTTACGGTTAAGTACAACACCGATATGGAGCTATTGACCATACGAGGCTACCGCCACGAGCACCTTGTGGAGTTTGCCGAGGCCGAGGGAGTCTATATGACCCAGCGCTCACGCAAAGTGTTGCGTATCATCCGTAAGTCGGCCACAGAGTAGCTCTTTTTAGCGAACTATTCGTATGATAAAACAGA
>JAGBVY010000166.1 GCA_017630115.1 Tidjanibacter sp.
AAATTTGTTTAATTTTGTATGAAATAAAATCACCATTTTCTACAATGAAACCCACTTTTACTACAATAATAGCCCTACTGCTGACCATTTTCTCGCTCCGAGCACAGAGTGAGCAGCCCGAAGAAATAATACCTGCCGACAAACGCCTGCCCGAGTATATCCACTTGCTCGAAGGTCGTAGGGTGGGGGTTTTGACCAACCATACTGCCGTGGTGGACGGAGTTCATCTGGTCGATACGCTGCTCCATAGCGGTATAGATGTGAAACTTATCTTTGCTCCCGAGCACGGTTTTAGAGGTACAGCCGACGCAGGCGAGCATATTGCCTCTTCGCGCGATGCCTACACCGGCATTGAGATTGTGTCGCTATATGGCTCTTCGCGTCAGCCTAAGGCCAACGATGTCTTTAAGTGCGATGTGGTTGTGGTAGATATTCAGGATGTCGGAGTGAGGTTTTACACCTATCTCTCCACTCTCTACCTGATGATGCAGACTTGTGCCGATGTGGGCGTGCCAATGCTCTTGCTCGATAGACCCAATCCCAATGGAATGTATGTCGATGGGCCAATTATTGAGGAGCAATATCGCTCGTTTGTTGGTATGCTGCCCATACCGGTAGTGCACGGAATGACCCTCGGCGAGTTGGCTCGTATGATCAATGGCGAGGGGTGGTTACGAGATGGGGTGAAGGCTTCGCTAACGGTTGTACCTTGTCTTAACTACCGCCGCTCAATGCATTATGAACTGCCCATAGCTCCGTCGCCCAATCTTCCCAATGCTCTCTCGGTGGCGCTCTACCCTTCGCTTTGCTATTTCGAGGGTACATCGGTTAGTGTTGGCCGTGGTACTGAGTGGCCTTTTCAGATTTTGGGCCACCCTGCAATGGCGGGAGATTTTGGATTTACCCCTCAGTCACGTCCGGGTGCTAAGACTCCTCCCCACCAAGACAAGAGTTGCAAAGGTGAAGATTTGCGTCAAAAGAGTATTGAGGAGGTTGTTAAGCAGGGTATAGACCTTAGCTATCTTGTCGATGCCTATCGTACTCTTTCGGCCAAGGGTGAGCAATTTTTTCTTGGCTCATTCTTCGAAAAACTCATAGGCGTTGGCTACGTCAGAGATATGATTGAGATGAACTACACAGCCGAAGAGATTGAGGCTATGTGGGCCGACGACGTGCGTAACTTCTGCCAGCAACGCGAAAAATACCTAATCTATGAAGATTAAAACCCGCCTATTTCTACTCTGTGCGGCTCTGCTCGCTTGGGTAGAGTCGTTTGCTACCAACAGCTCCTATCTGGGTCTTATGCCCCAACCACGCAGTGTGGAACTGAGTGGCGGAGTGTTTGCCTACAACCCTTCTCAGGTAGTTGTGGCAGAGAGTTGGATTGACGACTATGTGTCGGAGTATCTGCACTCGGGATGTGGTCGAGTGGCCATTGTGATTAAACAGGATGGTGGATTGAGGCTACCTGCCGAGGGGTACGAATTGGTTGTAAGTACCGAGGGTATTGTGCTCAGAGGTGTGGATAGGGCAGGTGTGATAAATGGTTTCCATACACTCCTACAACTCTTTCCTGCGGAGATCTACTCTTCGTCTCTTGATTCGGCGTGTGAGATACCTTGCCTGAGGATTGTCGATTGGCCCGAATACTCCTATCGTGGTCAGCACCTCGATGTAGCCCGCACTTACTCGTCGGTGGAACAAATCAAAGAGTTTGTAAGTCATATTGCTCACCATAAGCTCAACCACCTCCACTTGCATCTGACCGACGACGAGGGTTGGAGGGTGGAGATACTCTCACATCCCGAACTTACCGATGTGGCGGCCTATCGTGGTGGTGACAGTCCTATTTGGCCTATCTATGGCGCTTTCGACCAGAGGTATGGTGGCTACTATACTCAGAGTGAGCTTAGAGAGTTGGTTGAATATGCAGCCCAAAGGGGGGTAACTATTGTGCCCGAAATCGACCTGCCGGGTCATAGCTTGGCAATAGGTAAGGTTCATCCCGAGATATTGTGCCCCGTAGAGCGTGACAATAGCGCCTCGGCTGGCTACGACCGTAGGAATGTTTGGTGTGTGTCGCGTGAGGAAAACTATGCTCTATTGGAAGATATACTTGTAGAGTTGTGCGACATCTTCCCTTCGGAGTATATCCATATTGGCGGCGACGAGGTGGATACGTCGCTGTGGCGCGATTGTCCCCATTGCTTGGCGCTCTACAATCAGAAGGGTATGACCTCTCGTTCCGAGCTTCACTCATACTTTATGCTGCGGTTGATGGATATTCTTGCCAAACAGGGGCGTAAGGCAGCAATGTGGAATGAGGCTGCCGAGAGTGGTTTGATTCCCCACTCGGTGCGTATGCACGGCTGGGAGGGAGTTGAAGAGTGCCGCACAGTGGCCGAGGCTGGTTATAAGACTATTGTTATGCCCGGCCCTTATTTCTATTTCGATATGCGCCAGAGCAAAGAAGATGATGGCCATAATTGGGCGGGAGTGGTGACAACCAAGAAGTGCTACTCGGTGGATTTGAGTAAGTTTGGTTATAGCTCTCTTGCAAAGGGCAATGTGGAGGGATTCTCGGGTGCTTTTTGGAGCGAACTCTATGTTACCCACAAGGATAAATACGAGAACTATCTCGAATATCAGACTTTCCCACGCATTTGTGCCCTCTCAGAGGTCTGCTGGTTGCCACAGCAGATGCGTGAGTGGAGCGATTTTGAGCGCCGCTTAGAACAGCACAAACTTCGTATGGATTCGATGGGCGTAAGCTATCGCAAGGGAGAGCCTACATCGCCAACAGGTCGTCAAATTACTCCCGGGCTGAAAGTGACCACGTCGCTACCAATGAGTCGCGACAATGCCCTCGAAAAACTATCGGCCTACGCCAACGACTATGGCTATCGCACCAAACGCACTTGTCACGAGGGTGACTGGATTCTCTACGAATTTGCAGGAACGCTGAAAAAGGGTACTACGGTGCAACTCACCACTGGTTATCGTCACGTTGCGCGTGGCCTTTTCCCAAGCGGCGTGGTGGAGGTGAGCGCCGATGGCATCACCTTTACCGACTATGCTCCCCTTAACAACGGCTCGTGCACAATTAGACTCAATGGACCAACCCGAGCCATCCGCCTACGTTCAACTCGCACGGGAAATGGCGACAGCTATGTATTTGTGCAATACCCAGTTATAAGAGTCGAATGATTTGGCGTTGAAGCCTTTTCGGAGGGAATCCTACTGAACTATATCCGAAGGAATCTCGCTACGGGTATAAACCGACACATCTTCGGCATTGTCCTTTGCCACAAGAATCATTGTGGTGTCCGTTAGGCTCTGGACAATGTAGCGATGATTCCACTCGCCTGCGCCGTGGTCGTAGTTGCCACGCAGAACGCTTGCTCCAATCTCTTGGTCAATATAGAGAAAGAAATGACCTGTGATTGTGCGAGTACCAAAACTATCGATGTTCTGATACATAGTGTAGGTCATATCCGAGCGCACCAAGTCGATATATACAAACGAGCCCTCGGCAAGAGGAGCATTGTTCCACTGGGTAAGCATCCAGCTGCCCGAAATGTTGTTGGTTGTTATCTCCAACTGAGGCTCATTTTGAGGCTCCTCATAGGTGGGCTGACAGCCAACACCTCCGCAGATGAGTGCTACGGCTACAAATAGTTTGAGCAAATTTTTCATACTAAGTTCTATATTCTTCATTATTCTTTTATTCTAATATCAATTTTCCTCTTGCGAGTAGGTAGGTCTATGCCTTCGAGTAGCAGAGTCGGTTTTGTGCTATTGGGCTGCCATTCTACCACCAAATCTCCCTCCTCTCCCGGAGCAAGTTCACGGGGTATGGTATAGGCCTTTATCCCCTCCGATGAGAAGTGTTGGTCGTGGGTTATTGTAAGCACCTTTGAGCCACTATTTATAACCGCAATCTTCTCTACTCCTCCTTTGGGACTGAACGACAATGAGGTTTGTCGCAGTCGCAGGGGGCCCATAGCATAGGGATGGGTTGTTGAGTGGTCGTCCGACGGCACAACCTTACCTACAAGTGTGATGGTGGCCGTTGGCTTTTGGTCGGAGAGGGTGGTGTAGATGAGCAACATCTGTCTGATGCCTCCCAAACGTCCTTGGGGGTGGAATTTTATCTCAATAGCACCCTCTGTGGTTGCACCGGCACGTTTGTTCCAATCTGCCTCCACGCAACTGCAACTCGTTGTGATTCGAGTAATTGTCGTTTTGCGGCCCTTAGCGTCGCGCCAGTGAATAGTGGTTTGCCACGCGGGGTCGCTCTCGCTAAGAGTGCCAAAGTTCAACACCACGCCTTCTTGAATGAGCATATGCGCCTCGTCGGCAAGGGTGGGACTAGCGGCCTCGTGTACCTTCTCCTGCGGAATAACAACAAGTTGGGCATTAACGTTAGTAGAAACCAACGTTAATAACACCCCGAAAAGAATGGTTACACCAACTCTCATACTCTTTGTTGTCATCCTCGCCTACAATCCTACCATAAGTTGCTACAACCAACCATTCTGAGCTGCACCCTTACGAACCGTAATCGAGAAGTCGTGCTGCTCGGTGGTGCTACCCTTAACAATGATTGTTGCCGAGGTGGTGCCAATTTTCAGACCCTTGAAGATGAGTTTGCCATCCTGCGATTCGCACGATGCGATGGTCGAATCTTTGATGTTCACCTCGTAGCTGTTGCCCTCTCCGCCCGCAAAATAGCGTGCTGGGGCAACTGCAACGCTCTGGCCCTCAGAAATATATATATTGGGGAACTGCACGGGGGTGCCCACGTTGTCCATAGCCTTCAATAGCTCCGACGCGTTGATTTGTCCTGCACCCATCTGACCTTTGTACCAAGAGAGATTCATCTGCATAGGTTGCAGAGGGCCAATGTCGGCCACATAGCGCCTATAACTCTTGTTTCCAACGCAGTAGTCGTCAATTGGAGTAGCGGTGCTATACATCAGCTCTTTGAGCTCGTCGGGGGTGATTTGCACTCTGCGCTCGGCAGCATAGGCAATAGCCAGCGCAGCCACACCCGAAACGTGAGGACAAGCCATCGAAGTACCCTCCATATAGCCATAGCCACTTTCGCTCACATTGTAGGGGAGGGTGGAGAGGATGCATCCCACCTCGCCATAGTTGTGTTGCTCATCAATGTAGTCCCAGTAGTAGTCTTGGTCGCCACCCGGGGCGGAGATTGTTGTGCCGGGGCCGTAGTTTGTATAGACTGCGGGGGTGAAGTCGGCCGCAGTGGCAGCCACAGAGACTGCAAAGTCGGCTGCACCGGGGAAGCCTGCCTGAGGGGCACTCTCGTTGCCACCTGCGAAGATTGCTACACCGCCAGCGATAGGACCATTGGGAGAACCGGCATTGTGGATGAAGTAGTCGAGAGCCTCACACTCCAAAGGCGAGCCCGCTTCCCACTCCTCTTGGTTGTGGAAACCCTGTTCGCCCCAGTCGTAGGTGTTGGCAGCTCCCGATACATAGCCCCAGCTACACTGCAATACGACAGCACCATTGTCGGCAGCATATTTCATTGCTCGTGCAACCTCCAAAACACTACTACCGCTATTACCAGAGAAAATCTGGCAAGACATAACCTTTACACCGGGTTGTTGGCCGTCGCCACCGGCAATCGAACTGATACCAATGCTGTTGTTGTTTACAGCTGCGATAACACCGGCAACGTGGCTACCGTGGCCCGAATCGAGATAGTCGTTCCAAGTGATGCGGCCCTGATCTTTGACAAAATTGTAGCCGTTCCTATCGCCCGAATAGCCATTGCCATCGTTGTCGTCCTCTGAGCCTCTAACCTCATCCTCATTAACCCAGATGTTGGCCTCCAAGTCGGGGTGCTCAACGAAAATGCCCTCGTCGAGAACTGCTACGATGACATCCTCGTTGCCCACGCACCTCTCCCACGCGCCTGCTGCTTGGATGTCGGCATCTTTAACGCTCTTTACAACGCCATCTTGCAGAAACATTGTTCCGTCGTTGATAAGATTCCATTGTGCGCCAAGCAGAGGGTCGTTCATCTTATTGTCGGTAGAGGTTGCTCTTGTCTTCTTGTCGGCCCTAAGTGGGGTTGCTTTGCCATTGTAGGCACGCTTAATAGTGCGGTTCAAATCAACCCTCTGCACCTCGCCGAGCTTTGCAAGTTTTGCGGCCACCTCATCGGCACTCTCGCCCTTGAATCTTACCACATACCACAGATGTAGTCCATTGTCGCGGGTGAGCTGCTCTCGCTTGGAATCAACTGGGAAAACCCTCTCCAATTGATAGCCTCCAACAGCCGTAAGTACCTCATCTACTGTTGGGATACCACTGCGAGTGAGGTCGCTACGGGTTGCTAATAGTTCCTCGACCTCGGGTGTAAACTTCACCATCAACTCGCCCTCGACATAGGTTGATTCGGGGGTGGGGATGGCGTTTTGCTCCAAATTGTCATACTCATTGAGGCAGCCACTTAGCACAAATGCCAGTGTTGCCACAATCGAAATTTTGATTATATGTTTAATTGTTGTCATAATCTAAAAAACTCTTCCTTAATAGGTTTGTTCCGTTTGCCTTGTTATGTTGTCTTTCTCTGTGAGTAACAATCTATTAGTTGCTTGTTACCACCACTACTCTGCGCTCTCGTCGCCCATGGGCTGTTTTTTCGATGTGTAGAGTTGGTAGTAATAGTCGAGGCTTACGGGCTCGTTGTCAAACGAGGCAGAGTTGCCTTCGGCATCCTTACCCTCTTGAGGGAATATAAGGCTATATGGAATCCATAAATCCAATTTGGGGTGGTAGAGAATCCAGTCGGGAATATCGCCCGTTAGACGGTTGAAGTTGATGCTGAAAAATGTTGTGTTGGGCATAACCTTCTTTATGCGCCTATCAACCAACATTCTTGGCAGCGTATCCCTAGAAGCGGCCCAATCTTCCTCCGTATAGACAGGCACCGAATCGTCGTCCTCAAATGTGGGCAGCTTACCGTGCAGGTAGTTCACCGAGAGGTTGAGAGTGTCCAGACCCCATTTGAGCAGATGCACGGGGAATTCCTGCTCGTCAATAAAACCACCCAAGTCGGTCTTGACGGTGTTGCTCAAATCGTAAATCACGCTACGCTGGTTGGCGTTGAGAATCAGAGTCCTGAGTTTGGGGAAGTTCTCTTTGGTAAGAACCTCTGGCACCGTCATAAAGTTGTTTGAGCCCAAGTTTAAGTGCTCCAAATTTTTCAGGTTAGCAAGCCTCTTATCAACATCAATAAGTCCGTGAGCTGCAATTGTCAGGCGACGGAGCTGAGTGAGCGAACAGATTTCCTCGCCTATTTCGAGGCTTTTCAGGAATGTGTTGGTGTTGCCAAAGAAGTAGAGTTCATCGGCTGCTGTGAGATATTTAACCTCAAAGGGTAGTTTGTCGTTTGTATTGTAGATGTAGAATTCAGCATAGCGCACACGTCCCTTCTTGTCGGGTGTATAGCCCTCGTGCTGCTCGTTCCACAAGATGACGCCAGCCCAACGCTCCATTGGTATCGAAGTGTCCCACGATGAGAGCGTTCTAAGGCTGCGCTGGATGCTAACCAATGCTACCGAGTCGCCCTTGCGGGTATTCTCCTCAATAGGCTCTGCCGAGTGCTGACGCACTTTCAGCGCATCCTGACGCGTGAGGCTTTGTCCCTCTTTGGGTACAAACTTAATCTCAGCCAAACGCTCTTCGGGTCTGGTGTTGATATCCCACTCAAACTCCACATCCACCTTGCGAGGACGTACGCCACGAGTGAGCTTGACTTCGTAGCGCTTGTTGCTAAGCCACTGCACATTGGAGGGAATCTCTACGTTGAAATCTACGTTGGTAGTGAGCGATACGGTAAATTTGCGCTCCTCCGCTCTCTCGAAGTTGCTAATCTCCACTTCGGGCTCGTCGAGGATAATCTCATAGTCGAAACCTTGCTGAGTGATAGCAATCGTACGCTCTTCGAGGGTGGTAAGATTCTGTATAAGTACCTGACCCACACGAGCCTCGGCGTTGAGCGCTGAGTCGATTACAATGCTGCACTCGGTGCTACCCTTGCCGTTGGCGGGCGAAATGGTAATCCAAGTGTTGTCCGACGAGGCAATCCACTCTTGGTCGGCAGAGATGTTTACTTTGCGAGTTCCACCCGTAGCCTCAATGTTGATTTCGTTGCAGTCCGATGCAAACTCTACCACCTCGGGCTGCACACAACCCACTACGGCTACTGCCATAAGGGGTGTTAATATATATTTTCTCATAGTCTTCATTCTTCTACTTGCTTTACAGTGTGGAACAATTATTCGAGCATTGCGCTACAATTCAGGATATTCTGACTCTTATCGTAGATAAGTATGTAGGCACCCACACTCCACGCATAGCATATACCCGATGCATCGAAGATGATATTTGGGTTGTCGGCAATGTCGAGATAGTAGATTAGAGTCGAAATAGTGTCGTCAATAAGTCCGAGGTCGTTGGAACCAAGGTAGAGGCCACGCAGACCGCGGTGGTTGCCAATGCCAGTGGGCCACTCGCGCAAACAGCGACGACCTTCGCTATCGCGCTGACAACGTATGGACAACACTGTTAGACCCGAACAATCGAGCGGTTCGTAGGGGAATTCGCTGAACGAGTTAAAGGAAACATCCACACCATAGAGGTAGGGGAGGTTGCCTGCGTGCATATCGCGAGGAAATTTGGTAATCTTATTGTAAGAAAGGTCCAAAGATGTCAAATCGACACTGTTTTTGCCAACGAACGAACCTTCTGGAATTTCGCTGATTTCGTTGGCACTCAGGATAATATACGCCACGCTCGAACCAGACTTGGTTAAACATTCGGGGTATTTCTTGAATTTGTTTTGCGAGAGAGTAAATGTTTCAACATTGATACCCTTGAATGTGCCATCTTCCTCGCCCTCGAAACCATCAATCTGGTTGCCTGCAAAGCTCACTGAGGCCATCCTGAAATTGCTCTTGGCGTTGAAGATGTTGGGGAACTTCTTGAAGCGGTTGTAATTCACCGAAAAGGTCTCAACGTCATCGTAGCCACAGAAATAGCCTTCGGCATCTCTTGGAAGCTCCTCCAAGAGGTTACTATCGAGGTAGAGCTGCACGGGTGCAACATCCTTACCCAGAGGATGAACTTTGGCAATCTTATTGAATGCAAGGTCCAGAAGGCCAATTTTCTTCATATTGCTGAACGACTGGGGAAGCTCTTTAAGGTTGCCCTGACGGCAGTAGAGAATCTGAACTTTCTCTTTGCTTGGGCCATTGGCCAAAGCATCAAGACCGGCGTAAATCTCCTCTGACGACCATTGTGCGTTGTTGGAAATGTTTATCGAAACAAGCGCAGGCATTCGAGTGATAACCATTGGGAACTTGGTCATCTTAGGGCAGTTGTAAAGCTCAAAGTCGGTCAGCGAGCTGAGGTTTTCCAACTCATCAGGAAGCGACTCAATCTCACTATTACCGATGTAGAGGTATTCGAGCTTGGTGAGGTTGCCAATCTCCTTGGGCAGACTTTTCAGGCCGTTGCAAATGGTACCGTGTGAGGTATCCATCTGATTGTGGAATTTCTGAACTCCACTTGCGGTGTCGAAAATATCCTCCTCGTTCATCTGCTCATAGAGGCTCATTGCAGGCACCGAAATGTTGTTCTCCGCCAAAGCTCTTGCACAAGGCTCCGACATCTGTATTGGAGTGTGGAGCTGATGCAACCACTCTCCGTGCAGTTTCATACGACTCTGCCTACGCTCCGAGAGCGACTTCGAGCTATCGAGGGTGGGGTCGTAGTTGTAGTTGCCGTCGTTGTGGGTACCCAAGTAGAGCTCAATAAGCTCGGTGAGTTGGCCAATGGCGGGCGAAAGGTGACCTCTGAAACCAAAGTTGCTGATGTCGATGCGGGCAATACGACCATTGGGGTGAACCATAACACCGGGCTGGTCGCACCACAAATCAACATCTTTGTTGAAATCCCAGTTGAGTCCACGCTTGTACTCCTCGCCTACAAAAAACCAGTTCTCGCCGTTGAGGCTCTCCCAAATAGCTTTCAGAGCATAGCAATCTTGGATGTAGTCGTCGGCCTCGTAGAGTGTGATACCAACCGAGGCTTTGGTTGTTGCGTTGTCCTTGACTGTAAAGGTGCTCTCTTTGGGGGCATTGTTGGTTTCGAGCAAGATGTCGCTTTCGTCGTAGGTCTCATATTTACTAATAACATAGTTGCCTGCGGGCAGCCATACGAGCGAGTCGCACTCTATCGAGGAGGTTTTGTAGCCGTCCTCCTCTTGGTCGCTCTCGTCGAAATGAACGCTAAACTTGCAAGATAGATTGTTGATTTCGGTCTTCTCGCCCGTTTGTCTATTCTCCACAACGAGGTTTACCTCCTTAATCTCATCGAAGGTATATTCGCGATTGACAGCACGAGTGGCCTTGAAGTCGCTCATATCCTTTACAAGACTAAACTTTACTAATCCACGAGCCGCAACATTTACTGTGATGTCGTGAATTACCATTCCGCCTGCCACAACGCTGAAACTACTCTCACCTTCGGGTGTGCCGTTGTAGATGAGTTCGTCGTTGGTATCGTAGAGCGAGAAGGTAATCAAGCGATAGTCGCCAGTGAGGAGTTTTAGTTTGTCGCTTCGCAGACCCCACTCGGCAGCATCGCCCTCGCCACTAGTGAGGATGAGGGTTTGTGCTATTGTGGTCTGGCCATATTCGAGCGTAACCTTCACCTTATATGCCTCCGAAAGCCACGAAAGCTGTTCTACAATGGCGCGAGTGCCATCCTCGGGAGCTGTGTAGGAGGCCTTTTTGTAGAGTTTGAACTGAACGTAACCGTAGTCATCGTCCCAATCCAACTCTCCTTCGGGTGTGGCACAAGCAGTCAATCCTGCCAGAATGGCTACCACAGCCCATTTCCATATATTTCTTAGTTTCATATCTCAGTTTGGTTTTAGACAACTTCCACTACTCGGCATTATATACAATAATTAGTTGAAGAACAACATTGTAGTTGTTTGAACCATAGAATGTTATACGTCCGTTTGCCGAAGTCTCGCTACTTACCTCAATTATGGTGTTGTTGCCTTCCATATAGGTCTGAATCCACTCTTGATAGGGGTAGGCCAATGTGTAGGCAGGAATGTTTATAGAGATAGTCTTACACGAGGGGTTGAGCGTGAGTCTGTATTGGAGAATACCCATAAAGGCGTTCTCGTCGTTGTACTCTTCGTCACCTTTGACAATCTCATCCAGGCGTGCGCCACTCTCGATGGCCTCGGTTGGGTTGGTAAACTTAACATCACCCTTAACTCCACCATAGGGCGAAAATTCGGGATCGAGGACAACGTAGATGAGTGCGTATATCTCGCCACTCTCGTTGTAGAACACAAATGTGGCCTCGTTCTTTTGGCCTCCGGGAAGGGTGTTGGGATAGAGTTCATCGTCAAGACGGCTACGGATGATGTAGCCATTGTCGATAGCCTCCTCGGGGTCGCTCTCGCTGATGGTCAGCCAGCAACTCTCGGGGTCGTAGGTGGCACCCGTGTAGCCTGCATAGCCGTAGATTTTGTAACTCGCAAAGGGTTTGTTGAAAATAAGGTCATCGCCCGAGTTGTTGTCGCGCAGAGTGAGTTTGTAGGCGTAGGGGATGTTGGCCCAGTTGTTGGTCCAAGGCCAAGTACCCTTCGTAAGTTTCTCAAACTTGGCTCCATAGCCCTTCATTATATCTTCGTCGAATGCAACAATAGCCTCGTTGCCGTCGTTGATATTGGCACCCTTCTGTGTGATTTCGCAGATGATGTGGTCGGCAATGTTGTAAGAGCCGGCTGCATCGGCGGCCGAAACTGCTACCAGTGCGCCATAGCGAGGCGACGAAGTTTCGTTTTTGGCCAGTTGGAGTTGGATAGTACGCATCCAGATACCGTGCTCGGCG
>JAGBVY010000167.1 GCA_017630115.1 Tidjanibacter sp.
AAGAGCGACATCCCCGAAAACCGCATTGTCGTGAGATTCTGGATTATCCAGATTCTTCTGGCCGCCTTTGCGCTGGTGACGCTGAAAATCAGGTAGCCCTCGCCACACAAGGCAACAACACTTCCAAAAGGTAAGACAAAAAAAACGAATAATAGAGAGAAAAAAGATATGAACGATAGCAAACAACAGAGAGTAGTGATTTTGGGCGGTGGCGAGAGTGGCTACGGCTCGGCCGTATTGGCCAAGAGCAAAGGCTTCGACACCTTCCTGAGCGACGCCGGCACCCTGAGCGACAAGTATCGTACCCTACTCGACCAAGAGGGCATCGACTACGAAGAGGGGGGCCACACCGAGGAGAAAATCCTCTCGGCCGACTTGATTGTCAAGAGCCCCGGCATACCCGAAAAAGCCCCCATAGTGCGTCTGCTGCGCCAGCAGGGAGTGAAGATTGTGAGCGAGATTGAGTTTGCACGCCCATTTAGCTCGGGCCGCACCATCTGCATCACCGGCTCCAATGGCAAGACCACCACCACAACCCTCACCCACCGCATCCTTGCCGAGGCAGGCTACAATGTGGCCGTTGGTGGCAACATTGGCGAGAGCTATGCCCGCACGGTAGCCAAGGAGGATAAGGAGTGGTATGTATTGGAGCTTAGTAGTTTCCAGCTCGATGGCTGCTACGATTTCGGAGCAGATGTGGCTGTGCTGATGAACATCACCCCCGACCACCTCGATCGCTACGACTATGTGTTCCAGAACTACATAGCCAGCAAGATGCGCATAACCAACAACCAAAGCCCCGAAGGGCACTTCATCTACTGTGGCGACGACAAAGTCATACTTGGCGAGGTGGCCAAGCAGAGCCCCGCAGCCGAATCACACCCCTTTGGTAGGTGCAACATTGCCGATGGTGTGGCTACCGTATGCCTCGGCGAGCGCAAGGTGGCTATTGAGCTCGACAGACTCCACATCAAAGGACTCCACAACGCCTACAACGCTATGGCCGCCACACTGGCAGCCCTTGCCGCAGGCGTAGCCGAGGAGCAGATACTCTCAACGCTCTACTCTTTTGAGGGTGTTGAGCACCGCCTCGAAAGGGTGTGCGAGATTGATGGCGTGGAGTGGATAAACGACTCGAAGGCGACCAATGTCGATTCGGTGTGGTATGCACTGGAAAGTATGAAGCGCCCCACCATTTGGATTGCCGGAGGCACCGACAAGGGCAACGACTACGAGCCACTGATGGAGTTTGTGGGCAAGAAGGTGAAGGTACTCGTTTGTATGGGCCTGAACAACTCCAAGCTGATAGACAACTTCAACGGCATTGTACCCGTCTATAACACCTCATCGCTCGACGAGGCTGTGGAGGTATGCCGTCAGGTGGCCCAGAGTGGCGACACCGTACTGCTATCGCCTGCGTGTGCGAGCTTCGACTTGTTCCGCAACTACGAGGAGCGCGGTCGCCTCTTCAAAGCCAAAGTGCTCGAAATGGCTCAAAACAAATAAGACCCACAACAATTACAAACATCTGTAACAATCCATAAGACTATGGCTAAGAGTGCCGACTATAAACCCTCCGCCAAGGGAGTGAGCCGTATATTTGCGGGCGACAAGGTGATGTGGATAGTCATCATCGTGTTGCTTGTCTTTTCGCTCTATCTGGTCTATTCGACTACTGCCTACGATGCAGCCACCAACGCCAATCAGGAGCTAATAAAGCAGATTTTGTTTATCTGCATTGGTATGACAGGCTTCTATGTTATGCAGATGATTCCAATCAAGTGGTATCGCAAACTAACGCGCCCATTTTTCTTTGTTTTCTTGATGCTGACGGTGGTGATGATTTTCACCCACGACGGCAAAGACGCCGCCCGCGCACTGCAAATCACAGAGTCTATATCATTCCAACCATTTGAGTTCCTGAAATTTGCCGTCATTTTCAACCTTGCTTCGCAGCTCTCTTCGCGCCAGAAGCAGATGGATAAGTTGCAAATCATACCAAGTTTCAGAATATCCCAGTGGCGTGAGCACCGCCAAGAGCAGTTGGACATACTTATGAATCAGACCCTGCCCATCATCCTGCCCATTGCCATAAGTTGTCTGGTGACACTGATTGTCAGCAACTCCACAACGCTCATCATTGCCTCCTCGTGCTTTGCAATGATGTACCTGAGCAGGGTGCAGATAAAAGATTTGGGTAAGATATTGGCTGTGGGAGTGGTGGTAGCAAGCCTTGCTCTGGTCATCTACGGTAGCGAAGCCAGCCGTCGCGACACACTCATATCGCGTTTTAAGGCGTGGACTCCAAATATGATAACCAAGTCGGCAAAGGTGGGTGTGGTCGATAAGTTGGAATACTACTCCCGCAAGGGCAACGAACACGACCAAACGATCTACGCCAAGATGTCGATAGCCACAGGCGAAATTAAGGGCAAGGGTGCAGGCCGTAGCACCAACCGCTACTTGGCTGAGGCCGACAAAGATATGGCCTACGCCTTTTTGATTGAGGAGTATGGGCTGATTGGAGGAGTGATTATACTTTTCGCCTTTTTGTTGATATTCTACCGTTCGATGGTCATCTTCCAGAAGTGCGGTGCAGCCTTCCCGGGATTGTTGGTCTTGGGTATAGGCACAGTGATAGTCTTGCAGGCATTTATGCATATGCTCGTGTCCGTATCGCTCTTTCCGCTTACAGGCCAGCAACTCCCCATCATCAGCAAGGGTGGCACATCGCTCATACTAACCCTTTCGATGTTGGGTGTGCTGATGGGAGTCAGTGCCCGCGCCGAGCAGGAGGAGGCCGAAAGAGAGAGTAAGAGAGCCGGCAACAAATAGGCAAACCATCTATGGGTGTGAGAGAGAAAATTTGAAAAACATATAACTATGAAAAAACAGCTGAAAGTAATACTTAGTGGAGGTGGAACTGGTGGCCACATCTACCCCGCCGTAGCCACAGCCGAAGCTCTAAAAGCTCTGTTGGGCGAGCAGGTTGAGGTGATGTTTGTGGGTGCTGAGGGCAAGATGGAGATGGATAAGATTCCCGCCTTGGGCTACCGCATTGTAGGTCTGCCTGTGGCGGGTCTGCAACGTAGGCTCACGCTGAGTAATCTGCTGCTTCCGTTCAAGGTGGCCAAGAGTATGCGTCTGGCACGCAAGCTCCTCAGAGAAGAGAAGGCCGACCTTGCCATTGGCTTTGGCGGTTATGCCAGCGGCCCGCTGCTGAAAGCCGCACAGAAGATGGGCATACCAACGGTATTGCAGGAGCAGAACTCCTTTGCGGGTGTTACCAACAAACTCTTGGCCAAGAAGGCACGCAAAATATGTGTGGCCTACGACGGTATGGAGCGCTTCTTCCCCAAAGAGAAGATTGTCCACACGGGCAACCCACTGAGAGGTAGCTTTGGCACAAGTGTGGACCACGCTGCCGCCCTTGCCCACTTCTCGCTCTCGGGCCAGAAGCCTGTGATGTTGGTTGTGGGGGGCTCGCTCGGCTCACGCACAATGAACGATATGATGAAGGCCCACTTGGACCGCATCGTTGCCGAGGGCAAAATGGAGGTTATATGGCAAAATGGCAAGTACTACGACAAGGAGATGGAGGAGTTTTGCAATGGCAGAGATATGACCGGCATCTGGCGCGGAGCCTTCATCGACCGTATGGACTACGCCTATGAGGCTGCCACGGTGGTTGTTTCGCGCAGTGGCGCTTGCTCGGTGAGCGAGTTGTGTCTTGTGGGTAAGCCCACACTCTTTATCCCCTCGCCCAATGTGGCCGAAGACCACCAGAGGCACAACGCAATGGCTCTGGTGAATAAGGGCGCTGCCGAGATTGTGAGCGACAGCGAGGCCATCCAGAGGGCTATCGGCGTGGTGGAGGAGATGATGAGCAACAGCGAGCACTTGGCCAGTTTAGCCAAAAATATCCGCAGTTTGGGCTTGGCCGACTCTGCCGAGAGAGTGGCCCGCATAGCTCTGGAAGAGATTAAAGATTACAGATTAGAGATTAGACGTTAGACGTTAGACGTTAGACGTCAGACGTTAGACAAAAAGAAGAAAGGAATGAACGTATATTTCATTGGTATTGGAGGCATTGGTATGAGCGCCATAGCTCGCTACTTCATCCACGAGGGAGCAGCCGTAGGCGGCTACGACCGCACCCCCTCGCCACTTACAGCCGAGCTCGAAAAGGAGGGCGCAGCAATCCACTACACCGACGATGTGGCACTCATTGGTCCCGAGTGGCTCGACAGAGAGCATACGCTTGTGGTCTATACGCCTGCCATACCTGCCGACCATAGCGAACTGGGCTACTTCAAGCAAAATGGCTTCGAGGTGGTCAAACGCTCCGAGATTTTGGGCCACCTGACGCGCGGCAAGTTTACCACTGCCATTGCGGGCACCCACGGCAAGACCACCACAACCACCCTCACTGCGTGGCTCACCCACAAGGCTACGGGTGGAGGTAGCGCCTTCTTGGGTGGTATTTCGCGCAACATTGCAAGCAATCTGCTACTCGGTAGCGGCGAGCGTATGGCGGTGGAGGCCGACGAGTTTGACCGTTCGTTCCTTAGGCTCACCCCCTCCATTGCGGTGGTGACCAGCACCGACGCCGACCATCTGGACATCTACGGCACTCACGAGGAGATGAAACAAGCCTTTGGGCAATTTGTTGATAGGATTGTTGAGGGGGGCACACTCATCAAACACCTCGGCTTGGAGATTGCCCATACCAACGCCTCCATAAAGGAGTACACCTACGACCTCGACAACCCCAAAGCCGACTTCCATACCACTGGCCGCACCCCTATGGGCGACGGCACATTCCGTTTTGACGTTGTATGCCCCGATAGGAGGATTGAGGGTTGCCGACTCGGCATTGGCGGACAGATAAATGTGGAGAATGCTGTGGCCGCCATTGCAGCCATCTGGGCAGCCGGAGAGTTCAGCGAGGAGGGCCTGAAAGAGGGCTTGGAGAGTTTTTCTGGCGTCAAACGTAGGTTTGAGTGTTATATTAACACCCCCAAGTGCGTCTATATAGATGATTATGCCCACCATCCACGCGAGCTTGGTGCAGCCATAAGCTCCATTAGGGAGATGTTCCCCCAGAGGAAACTCACCGTCGCCTTCCAACCCCACCTCTACACTCGCACACGCGACTTTGCCGATGAGTTCAGCAAGGCACTCTCAATGGCCGACGAGGTGGTGCTTCTGGCCATCTATCCCGCTCGTGAGCTACCCATTGAGGGGGTGACAAGCCAGATGCTGGCCGAGGGCATAACCGTCCCCTGCACCATTGTCGAAAAGAGCCTCTTGGCCCAGACCATTGGAGCGATGGAGACCGACGTTGTAGTGAGCTTCGGAGCCGGCGACATCGACCGCGAGTGCGGCGCTATTGACGCGGTGCTTAGAGCAAAATATCAGTTATAGAAGAGAGTAGAAGCAAAGGAGACTTATGACTAAGAAGGGAAAAAAGATATGGCGCATAGTTGGCAGCATCCTCTTTTGGGGTGCTGTGGTGGCCTATCTTGTGTGGGCCTTTACGTTGCGTGAGCATACTCAGCAGGGCCGCCGCATTGAGCGTATGGAGGTGATTGTGAGGGATAGCCTTGAAAGTGGTTTCATCTCTGCGGCCACCATCTTCAACTTGGTGGATGAGGCTGGCGAGAGTCCCATTGGCAAGAGGGTCGATAGCCTCGACTTGGCCAAAATCAATCGCTTGGTGGAGGAATTTTGCTTCACAGCAAGGGCCATAACCTATGTCGATTACAACAACACCCTCACTGTGGAGCTAACCCAGCGTGAGCCTCTGCTGAGGGTCTGCACCGACAACGGCTACGACTTCTACCTCACCCAAGGACTCTACGTTCTACCCATAGAGCCTCTGGCCTCGCCCAACCTTCCTGTTGTCAGTGGCAGGATAGATTTCCCGTTTGGAACGACTTTTCGGGGCGACCTTAGAGAGTGGCTGCTGGGCGAAGAAAAAAAATATAAGGATTGTTATAATTTTCTTTGCAAACTCATTAACTTTGTCATTTTGACAGAGACATCTCCCTCTTATGAGGGAAAAATCGTTCAAATTGTGGCCACACCCTCAAAGACCAAAGCACCAAGAGGGGAGTTTGATGAGCCACATTTTGAACTCATACCACGCTATGGCGACTATATTGTAGAGATTGGCTCATTGGAGGATATTAAGGCCAAACTCTACCGTTGGAGTCGCTTTTCGGAGGCCCAAGTGGTCGATATGAGCGCAGGTGGCCGACTCAATGTGGAGTATGAGGGTCAGGCCCTATGGAAGGCTCCACAAACCCCCAAGAAGAAAAAATAGCTATACGACAAAAGAATAACAATAAAAGAACAAAAATATAATCATTAGGAGGGAACAGAAGGTTATGGATAACTATTTGATTTCAGTCGATTTGGGCGGTAGCAAGGTCACTGCTGCCCTTGGCTTGCTCTCTCATCAGGGCGAGACCATTTTGGTGGATGCTGTAACTCAACCAATGAGCGGCTTCAACAAAGGCGAGGTATCAAACATCGAGCACGTCACAACGGCCATCCGCAGTGCTGTATCGGAGTTGGAGAGGCGCAACGAAGTCAAGGCCGACGAGGTGTGGGTGAGCGTTTCGGGCAAACACATTGTTTGTGCCGACAACTCGGGCTTTGTATTTGTGGGTGGTGTCGATGGCGAGATTACCGAGAAGGATGTGGAAAAACTGCACGAAAATATGAACAATGTGCAGGCCCCCGAGGGCAAGGTCATCCTCACTCGCTACCCCCAAAACTACAAGGTCGATTCCAACGAGACTCTTGGCAGCCCCGTTGGTCGCTTTGGCCACCGTCTGGAAACCAAATTTAGCTTCATCTTGGCCGGCAAGTCGGTGCTCGACCGCATCACCAAGGCGCTCGAACGAGCCAAGTTGGGCACTCCCCACTTCGTCTGCGGAGCTATTGCCAGTGCAGCAGTTGTAGCCACCGAGCAGGAGAAGGAGAGCGGTGTTGCAGTAATCGACTTTGGCGCCGACGCCACCGACTTGTGTATCATCCACAACAACATCGTCAGGTATGTGGCCTCGATTCCTATGGGCTCGTCGGCCATCAACAAGGATATTAGCACCGCTGCCATCCCTCAGGGCAAAATTGAGATGCTTAAAACACGTTGCGGCTATGCTACCGCTAGCGCAATCCCCGCCGATAAACTCAACAAGGCTGTGCGTATCAACACCCACCTCCCTTCGCAGAAATCCAAAGAGATTACCTACCGCGACCTTACAACCATAATCTACGCAAGGATGCTCGACATAATCGAGTATGTAAATGCCGAGATTAAAGCCTCGGGATTCCACAATCGCCTCCCCGGTGGTATTGTTCTCACCGGTGGCGGCTCGCAGTTGGGCGGCATTGAGGTTATCTTCAAGGAGCATACGGGCTACGACGTGCGTCTGGGTAGCGCCGAGTGCAACATCTCGGGCGAGTCGATGAAGGGTTACTCGCAGCCCGAGTTGGCCACCGCCATAGGTCTGTTGAGTATCGGTATGGAGGAGAGCGGCCTCATCAGCAGCGACTACTCGCGTCCAGAGCCTACCCAGAAGGTTGTAGTGGAGCCTCCTGTTAAGCCCGAAGGCCCTGCCACAACTCCCGAAGGCCCTACTACAACTCCCGAGGGCCCTGCTACAACTCCCGAAGGTCCTACCACAACTCCCAATGGCCCAACTACACCTCCCGACGGCCCAACCGATCCCCCAACTTCGTGGGGAAAGAAGTTTTCGAGGTGGCTGCACGACAGGGTTTTTGGTCCAGACGTTGAAGATGACGACTACAGGTAGTCGCCCCCAACACCCCACAACAACTATCAAAACAACCAACCAAACCTCATCCAAAAGCGTAGTACAACAATGAACGAACACTTAAAATCCATATCAGCCGCCAAGAAGGCCATAACCGACATTTTGGTTATGGGCGTGGGTGGTGCAGGCGGCAATGCTGTAAACCATATGTTCGACCGTGGTATCAGGGATGTTACTTTTATGGTTTGCAACACCGACCACCAAGCTCTCGAAGCAAGCCCCATTGAGAAGAAGATTCAACTCGGTAGCGGACGCGGTGCAGGCAACAACCCCGACAAGGGCAAACAACTGGCCATCGAGTCGCTCGACGAGATTATGTTGGAGTTGGAGAATAGCAAGGCTCGTATGATTTTTATCACCGCAGGTATGGGTGGTGGCACAGGTACTGGTGCTGCTCCCGTAATTGCCAAGGCAGCCAAGTCGAAAGGTCTGCTCACAGTGGCCGTAGTAACCCTCCCCTTCAAGGGCGAGGGCCCAACTCGTATGGGTCAGGCTCTGAAAGGTGTAGAGGAGCTGAGGAACAACACAGACTCGATAGTGCTTATCCACAACGACAACATCTCGAAAATCTATGGCTCTCTACCTGTTGTGGAGGCTTTCCACAAGGCCGACGACGTCTTGGCCTCGGCCGTAAAGGGCATTGCAGAGATTATCACAAGCAACAGTTTTGTAAATGTCGACTTGGAGGATGCACGCACAACAATGACCGATAGTGGCGTGGCAGTTATGGGCTCGGCACGCGCCAAGGGCGAGAACAAGGTAGATGTGGCTGTTGAGCAGGCTATCTCGTCGCCCCTGTTGGGTAGGTCCGACATCAAGGGTGCCAAGAAGATACTGCTGAGCATTGCCTATGCCAACGACTCGTCGCTCACCTTCGACGAGGCTATGAGGGCTGTGGATTTGATTCAGGCACGAGCAAGCCTCAATCCCGGTGCGGCTGAGGCAAGCATCATCTGGGGCGGTGGTCCTACCGACACACTCGATGAGGGCGAGGTGGAGATTACTGTTATTGCCACCAGCTTCGAACAGCCCTCGCGCAAAGAAGAGGGCAAGGAGGGCGAATTTAACCTTCCTGCCGGCGAAGAAGAGAGCGAAGAGAGCATCAGGTGGAACTTCACGGAGAAATATAAAGATGTGGACAATATGCTCATCGAGCCGGCCTACTTCCGTAGGGGTATGCAGCTGACGGGTAGCACCCCGGGCGGCTCGCGTGCATCGGTGGGCGACGTGCTCGACGGTGGCCACACCAAGAAAGAGAGCAACCCACGCTCAGAGGAGAGCACCCCTTCTTTGTTTGACGAGTAAAGAATAGTCTGTTTGAAGTGATGACCCTCCACCTTATGTCCATAATGACCTTCCACCCTTTTGAGTGGATTTTCGTAGGTAACATTGTGCTTATTGCATTGTTGCTCTGTTGCTCGGCGCTGGCTTCGAGTTCCGAAACGGCACTCTTCTCGCTGTCGCCCACACAGCTCGACAAAATTCGCAGGCACCCCACGCCCACCAATAAGGCCATAATGGAACACCTCTCCGACCAAGACAAACTCTTGGCCACCATTCTTATTCTCAACAACTTGGTAAACATCTTTATCATCACCTTGTGCAACAACCTGATAGACTCTCTGGTGGAGTTTCACTCGCAGGGTTGGGAGTTTGCCATAAAGACTGTGGCCGTAACCTTCTTGTTGTTGCTCTTTGGCGAGATTATACCCAAGGTCTATGCAAGCTACAACCCAACGGGTGTGGTACGCATTGTGGCCCTACCGCTGAAATTTTCGGCTCGACTGCTCAAACCATTTGTATTTGTGTTGGTTAGGTATTCCGACGCAATCCAAAACAGAGGTATCGTTCAGCCCGAAAACATCTCGATGGAGGAGTTGGAAGACGCATTGGAGATAACCGAGAATCCAAGTCAAACCGAGAAGCAGATGCTCAACGGCATTGTGCAGTTTGCCTCCACCGAGGTGGAAGATATTATGCACCCCCGTATGGAGATTAAGGCTCTTGACGAGGAGGTGAATTTCGACGAGGTGAAGAGGATGATTATCGAGAGCGGCTACTCGCGCATACCTGTCTATAAGGATAGTATCGACCATATCGTCGGTATGCTCTATGTGAAGGATATGATTCGCCACATCGGTAGGGATAGCGACTTCGACTGGCGCAAATACCTTCGCCCCGCCTACTATACACCCGAGCATAAGAAAATCAACGAGCTGCTCAACGAGTTCCAGACCCAGAAGGTCCACATCGCCATTGTGGTCGATGAGTATGGCTCAACCTTGGGATTGATTTCGTTGGAGGATATTCTCGAAGAGATTGTGGGCGAGATTAACGACGAAAGCGACGCCCCCGAGGAGGTGCTCTACACCCAAATCGATGAAAACACATTCCTCTTTGAGGGCAAGGCCAACATCGGTATATTGGAGGAGGTATTGGAATTGGAAGAGGGCACTTTCGACGACCATCGTGGCGAAGCCGAGACTGTGGCAGGACTTATGCTCGAAGCCAAGAAGGAGTTTTTGAAGAAGGGCGACACACTCACACTCCACTCCACCAAGCTGACCGTACAGAAGGTTACGGGACACTACGCCGAGGAGATTAAGGTACAGCGCATTACACCCACAACCAAATAAGCCCCGCACCACCAGTGATTCTACTCCACGAAGAAAAGCGTTTCGAGATTGAGGGGGGCTACATTGTAGTAGCCCGCATCGACCCTTTGTGTGAGCAGTCGCCACTGCTGACCGAGAGCGACCACGACCACCTCGCCACCCTACTCTCCCCCACCCGACGGGCTGCGTGGAGCACTTGTCGCCACATCCTGCGTAGGGAGTTGGGGGCGGAGGCCGAGCTACGCTATGCCATATCGGGAGCTCTCATACTCGCCAGACCCATTGCCGAAGTGGCTTATGTGAGCATTTCCCATTCGGCCGAGTGGGTGGCCGTAATGCTGAATAAGGGGCGCTGCGGAGTGGATATAGAGTCGCTCCAACGCAATTTCTCGCGCGTGGCCTCACGGTACATTTCACCCCAAGAGCGTGAGCAGTTTGCAGGGGTAGTAGGGCCCCACTTTGAGGCCATAATGTGGAGCGCCGAGGAGGCACTCTATAAGTATGGCGGTCGGGAGGGACTCGACTTCATAAAAGATATGGTAGTGACCAACATCAACCCACAAGAGCACACCCTCCAAGCCGAACTCTATGGCGTAGCAGCACCCTTAGTCCGCTACCAACTCTTCGACAACCAAATCTTGTGCTACCTCAACTCCGTGGGTAGGTAGATGACCAAACCCAAAAATAATTCTGCCCTATGAATGTACGCATACATCCCGAGTGGAGAGAGCTCCTTCAAGAGGAGTTCGACGCACCCTATTTCAGCTCCCTTGTGGAGTTTGTGCGAGGCGAATATGCCACAACAAAGGTCTATCCTACGGGAGCAAACATCTTCCGTGCCCTCGACCTCTGCCCACCCTCCGAGGTGAAGGTTGTAATCATAGGCCAAGACCCCTATCACGGTGAGGGTCAGGCCAATGGATTGTGCTTTTCGGTCGATGAGGGCATCCAGTTTCCACCCTCACTGAGAAACATATTTAAGGAGATAGCTTCGGACTTGGGCAAGCCCATACCCACCTCGGGTGACCTTGTCAGATGGGCCGAGCAGGGAGTGCTGCTGCTCAACTCCACCCTTACCGTAAGGGCTCATCAGGCCGCCTCACACGCAGGCCACGGTTGGGAACAGTTCACCGACGCTGTGGTACGCAATCTCACCCAACGTCGCGAGGGTATTGTCTATATGCTCTGGGGCAACTACGCACAGCGCAAGGGAGCCATCGTAGATTCTGAGCGCAATTTGGTGCTAAGATGCGCCCACCCATCGCCCCTATCGGCCCACAACGGATTCTTCGGCTCTCGCCACTTCTCGCAAGCCAACACCTACCTCGCCGCCCACGGCCTTAGCCCCATTGAATGGTAAGAATGGGTTTTTAGAGAGGTTAGGGAATTTAGGGAATTTAGGGAGTTTAAGGGATAAGCCCTATAAGCCCTATAAACTGGGTTTACTGGGTTTACTGGGTTCTCTGAGTTTACTGGGTTCTCTGAGTTTACTGGGGTTTCTTATTTCTCCCAGTCCTCCCAGTCCTCCCAGCAACTAACCTCTCCGTCGCTTCGCGACACCTCCACTGACATAGGGGAGGAGCGGTTGTGGGGCGAACACTCGGTCGGAAGCAGCAACTTTCGGGAGAATAAAAAAACGCAGATAAGCGAGCGGATTTTAGGCGCACAAGAAAATCCCCTCCGCAGTTTGCTCATCGCAAATGAGGAGGGGATTTATCGCAGT
>JAGBVY010000168.1 GCA_017630115.1 Tidjanibacter sp.
GAGAGCCCAATGAGCCCGCAAAGATAAACAAAAAAAAGAAAATTGAAAATTGAAAATTGAAAATTATTGGTGAATTCGGTGAATTTAGGGCGTTTAGGGCGTTTAGGGAGATAAGCCCCATAGGCCCCATAGGCCTTAAAGACTAGTTATCAGTCGTCGGTCGTCGGTCGTCGGTTGACGGTAGACGGTAGACACAATAGCCCCCCGAGCTCGGGGGGCTATTGGTTACATACTCTCTGTCACATCCCACACAAAGGCTCTCAACCCCTGCAACTGAGTATCCTTATCAATCTCGCGCAGGGCCTCCATTGCGGGGGCAATCTTGGCGTCGTCCACCACCGCTATGATGGTGGAGTTCATTGCGGGCCAAGTGTGGTTGGCCATATGTGGCTCACCGGTGAAACTACCACGGCCGTGGGTCAGAGGGAAAAGCGTGTAGCCTCTAATTTCGAGTCTATTGAGCATTGCCTCAATACGTTCTGTAATGGCCTGATTGTATGATATAAAAAGTGCTTTCATTGTTCTACTATTTAGGTTGTTGGGTTACTCTACTTGTTCGTTCTGCTCTCGCTCGGCCACAAGTCGCATTTTCTCCTCATAGGCCAGACGTTGGCGCTCTTTGCGACGGGCTACAAAGCGCTCGCTGCGGCCCATAAATACATAGTAGAGGATTGGCACAGCCACAAGCGTGAGTATGGTCGAGAAGGTCAAGCCACCAATGATGGCTATACCCATAGGCTGCCACAACTCAGCACCATTGCCCAAACCGATAGCCAAAGGCAACATACCGAGGATGGTGGTCAGCGAGGTCATCAGAACGGGGCGCAGACGGCTCTTACCTGCGGCATAAACCGCATCATACATACCGACACCTCGTTCACGCAGGAGATTGGTGTAGTCCACCATAACGATACCGTTCTTCACCACAATACCCACAAGCATAACTATGGCAATCAGAGCCATAAGGCTCAGAGGTGTGGAGGTCATCCAGAGTGCAATAGCCGAGCCGGGCAGTGCGTAGAGCATAGTAAACATTATGATGAAGGGCATAATGAACGACTCAAACTGGGTGGCCATAACAATATAGACAAGCAGCACAATCAGCACGAGCAGCACTCCCAGCTCGCCAAACGACTCTTGCTGGTCCTCCCAGTCGCCACCGATGAATGTATAGACATCCTCAGGGAAGGTGTAGCTATCCAGAACGCCATTGATGCGCCCTACCATATCGCCCAGAACGACATTATTACCCAGCGCCACCGTCACCGTAACGAGCCTCTGTCGGTTTTCGCGCTCGATGGTTGGTGGAGCATATACCTCAGTGACCTTACCTATGTCGCGCACACGCACGCCCTGACCACGCTGGTTGTAGATGAGGATGTTCTCCACATCTTCGAGCGAGGTGCGGTGCTCCTCACCATAGCGTACCTTTATATAATACTCCTCACCATCCTCGCGATAGATGGATGCGGTCATACCATTGATGCGGTTGCGGATGGCCGAGGCCACAGTGGAGGAGTTAAGACCATAGTAGGCGAGTTTGTTGCGGTCGAACTCAACATTGTACTCGGGCCTCATATCATCGCGCGAAAGACGCACGTCACGCGCACCCTCAATCTTGCTAAACTGCTCCACGAGGTCGCCTGCAATCTGATTGGTCTTCTCGATGTCGTGGCCGAAAATCTGCACCTGCACAGAGCTGCCACCGCCCATCATACCGCCACCACCAGTGACAATCGAGCGTTTAATCTCCGGTATGGTTGCCAAGTCGTCGCGGAAGGCGTCGGCAATCTCAAATACGGTGCGTTCCCTATCCTGTGGGTCGGTCAGACGGAGGGTGTAATTGATGACGTTGCTGCCGGTTGTGCTCATTGCAGCAAAGACATTCGATGTGCTCGACGAGCCTGCCGAGGTAGAGAGCAACATAACCTCAGGATACTTGGCGTAGATGATGCTGTCGATACGACGAGCCACCTTCTTGGTATATTCAACGCTGAGGTTTTGGTCGAGGGTTATCGTGGCGCTCATCTGGTCGCTATCGCTGCTGGGCATAAACTCGGTGGGAATCTTCGTAGCAAAGAGCCACACACCAAAGACCAAAAGCACCATTGGGGCAAAGAAGACCAACTTCTTGTGAGCCAGTGCCCAGCGCAACAACCGAGCGTAGGCCCTGTCGAGCCAAGCGAGGAATTTGTCGATAGGTTTATAGACAATGCTCAGACCCTTGTAGGTGTGTTTGTTGTTCTCTATTTTGAGCATCAGCGCCGAGAGCATAGGGGTGAGCGAGATAGCCGCAACGGTGGAGGTGCAGACCACAAGCGAAACAATCCAGCCAAGCTGTTTGAACATCACACCCGCCATACCTTTGACCATAGTCAGGGGCAAGAATACAGCCACAACAACCAAAGTTGTAGCAATCACCGAGAGCCACACCTCGTTGGTTGCATAGATAGCCGCCTCGCGTGGTTTGGAGCCTCTCTCGATGTGGGTAGTAATGTTCTCCAAGACCACAATAGCGTCGTCCACCACCATACCGATAGCAATCGAGAGCGACGAGAGCGAGATGATATTCAGCGTACCGCCCGTTAGATTGAGGTAGATGAAGGCCACCACCAACGAGATAGGAATCGTCAAGCAGATAATCAGCGTAGCACGCCAGCGGCCCAAGAAGAAGAGCACCACCAGAATCACAAACAAGAAGGCGAACATAACCGTCTCCGAGAGGGTATTGATGGAGTCTTTGATATTCTTCGACGAGTCGTTGAGCAGGTGGATTTTCACATCCGAGGGGAGGTTGCGCTCGATGCTGGGGAGCATCTTTTTGACCTCATTTACAATCCTCACCGTATTGGCACCCGACTGTTTCTGAATCATAACCCTCACACCCAGCTGGCCATTCATACGCTCGTCGAGAGTCTGCTTTTCGAGCGTATCCTTAATCTCGGCAATATCTCTCAGATAGACCTCCTGACCACCAAGGTTGGATATGAGGATGGTTTTCAGGTCGTCGGAAGAGTCAAACTCACCGTCGGCCTTGATGTTGTAGGTGTGGTTGCCTATGTCGAGCGTACCGCCCGAGGTGTTGATGTTCTCCTGAGCGATGATAGCGCCAATCTGCTCCACCGAGAGGCCGTAAGCCTCCATCTTTACAGGATCGACATTGACCTGAATCTCCCTGACGGGCGCACCCATAACATTGACTGAGCCCACACCGTCGATACGGCTGAGGCGATTGACAAACTGCTCTTCGAGAATTTTATTCAGTGCAGGATAGCTCTCCTCGGCCGTTATGGAGAAGCCCATAATTGGCATAAGCGACGAGCTAAAACGGAAGAGGATAGGCTCTTCGGCATCCTCGGGCAGATAGTCGGTAAGGCGGCCCAACGCATCGCGTATGTCGTTGGAGGCCTCGTCGAGGTTGGTGCCCCACTCAAATTCGAGCGACACGAGCGACACGCCGTCACTCGAACGCGAGGTTATCTCTTTCAGGTTGCTGACCGTATTCAGACCATCCTCAATGCGTCGGGTGATGTTGTTCTCAATATCCTCCGCATTGGCACCCTGATAGGTGGTGATGACCGATATGGCCGGCAGGTCCATTTCGGGCAACTGGTCAATGGCCAAGTTGTTGAGCGAGAACAGACCAAAGACAATCACAGCGACAAAAATAAGTGCCGTTGAGATTGGCTTCTTTACTGAGGTTTCGTATATCTTCATAGTTTAATACTCTACTACATTATTTCTCTACAACTGAAAGAGGCGGCCTACTGCACAACCTCAACAGCCGAGCCATTTTTGATTTTCGAGAGTGCCGTAATGGCCACCTCCTCGCCAGCGCTTACACCCGAGAGAATCTCCACCCTGTCGGCAACCTGACGACCAAGCTCAACCACTCTGCGCTCGGCTACGCCATCCTTAACGACATAGACATAGCGGTCATTGACACCCATCTGCTTCTGCACAGCCACGTCGGGCACAGTGAGGCTCTGGCGGTTACCCATATTAAACTCGGTGCGGGCAAACATACCGGGGCGCAAAACCTCCTTGGCGTTGGGCACAATCACCTCCACATTGAAGGTGTGGGTAGTGGAGTTGATTGCCGGATAGACAATGTTTACCGTACCCTCAAACTCCCTGTCGCCAAATACCTCGGCCATAACTTTCACCTTCATACCCTTATATACCAGAGGGTAGTATTTCTCCGAGAGTGCCACAATAGCTTTGAGTTTATCGATCTGCATAACCTGCAACACACCCATACCTCCGTCGGCATTAGCTCCCATAGCAAAGAGGTCGCCGGGCTCGTTGTAGCGGCCGGTGATAACGCCGTCAATGGGGGAACGAAGCTCAATGTTGCGCTCCAAGTTGGCAACAGTCTCACGCAAGACTGTAACCGAAGTGGTCAACTCGTCAATCTGCGACTTGCTCACACCGCCAGCCTCATAGACACTCCTCATACGACCCAGATTCTGCTCGGCATTTCTCAACTGTGCTGCCGACTGATTGTACTGATTCTTGTCGAGAGTAGCAACCAATTCGCCCTTCTTAACGTGGTCGCCCACCTCTACTCTGATTTCGTCGATTCTGAGAGCCATCTGAGGGGTGATAAAACTCTTCTTATAGGGCAGAAGTGTTGTGGTAAAATCCACTGTTTCGGCCACATCGCTAACCACTACGGGGGCAGTTTTGGTAAGCACTTTGGCATCTGCTGCCTCGGGGGTAGCTTTGCCTGCGGCGTTAGACGATTTCTCCCCACCGCAAGCGACAAGGAGAGAGGCGGCTGCTGTGGCCACCAGTGTAATAATAAGGTTGCGTTTCATTCTCATATCTTGTTTTATTTTTTACTCCGTTGCTAATTCTCCTTCACACCGCTACTCTTGCGCTGTGGGCTCTATCTGACCCTCTTGGGCGGGGGTCTCTATCTCAAAGCCCAGACCTATGACCTTCTCGTAGTCGGCACGAGCGGCCAAGTAGTCGTAGATAGCTTGCGAATAGTTGAGTTTGGCCTGCGTGAGCGACAGCTCCGAGGAGTTGAGTTCAAGGATTGTGCCTGTGCCGGCGTTGTATCTCACCTGAGCAATCTCGTAAGCCTTCTGAGCCTGACGTACGGTAATCTCATTGGAGGTCATCTTCTCGCGTGCAGCCACAATTGTGTTGAAGGCGTTTTCCACCTGCACACCCACACTCTGGCGCAGATAGTCCCTTTGGAGCGAGAGCTGACCTAAGGTGTTGCGTATCTCGTGGGCCTTGTTGATGTTCTTACCACCCGAGAAGAGGGGTATGCTAATGGAGATACCTGCCGAGAGGGGGTTCTGCCACCACCACTCACTCTTCTTCGGCGAGGACGTGCCGCCGCCAGCAGCACCGCCACCCGCAGCACCGCCACCGCCAAGGCCGCCCATCATACTACCAAAGTCCATCGTGTTGTCGTTACCCGAAACGATGAAGTTGGTGAAGGCCGCCACAGTAGGCAAGCGCGAGGCATTGATAAGACTGAGCTGATGTTCGAGCAGTTTGGCCTGCAAGTCAAGCGCTCTAAGGTCGGCATTATTGGAGAAATCGACCTCGTTGGTGGGGATGGTAGCCACAGCCACCTCATCGGCAAAATCGTCAAGCGTGCCGGTGAGTGTAAAGTCGGTGGTTGAAGGCAGACCAAGATACATACGGAAGAGCAGTTTACCTGCCTTTATGGAGTTCTCCATCTGGACAATACTGGGTCGCAAGTTGGAGAGTTGCACCTCGGCCGAAAGCAGGTCATACTCCGAAGCCAGACCCTGCTCATACATAGTCTTGGTGTTGCTAACCGTCTTAGCAATAGAGGCTTCGCTCTCCTTCAACACCGCCAACGACTGTTCGGCCAACAGAATGTTGTAGTAGGCTTTTTTGACCTCGTTTGTAAGGTTTATCTTCGAGCTGCGAGCGCTCTCGACGGCCTGTTCCATCTGGGTATGATTCATCTTCAAAGTTTCATAGACGGTAGGTACATAGAGTGGCAACGAGAGCGAGGCCGACGCACTAACCGAGTTGTCCGCACCAAACGACAAACCCTTGGCCATCTCCTGCTTTACGATGCTATATGAATACTGACCCGAGACAGAAACGTTTGGCAGTAAGTTGCCCACACTCTGTTTACGCACCCAATCCTGACGCTCAATCTCCATATCGGCCACGCGAATTGTGGGGTTGTCAGAAAGCGCTATTTCCAACGACTTTTCGAGCGAAAGAGCAATGGTCTTCGCCGAACTCGCCAGAGAGAGAGTCGCAAGAGCAAGCAATGTCAAAATACCTTTTTTCATACCTATTTATATATCTATTTTATAATTGCCACAAAAGTATAGCTAAAACTCGGAAAAGCAAACGTTTTTCCACCAAATTTATTGCCCATTTGGGGTTAAATTTCCTATTATTTTCGCCCAAGCAAACAGAAGGCTCATATATACAAAAAAAGGTTACGATTTAATCAAAATCGCAACCTTTTAATCAACAGGGGATAGAATCACTTCTAACCCTGCTTCTACTAACCTAAAACTA
>JAGBVY010000169.1 GCA_017630115.1 Tidjanibacter sp.
CGCTCATACGCTGCACGCTCCAACTCCTCGCGGTGGTCGGGGTGAGCAATGTTGATGATGGCTTTGGCACGCTCCTGCAACGACTTACCATAGAGGTCGGCAGCACCAAACTCGGTCACGAGCCAGTGGATGTGGTTACGGGTAGTAACAACACCGGCACCGGGAGTGAGGATGTTGGCAATTTTGCTCACGCCCTTGTTGGTAACCGAAGGCATAGCGATGATGGCCTTACCACCCTCGGAGAGCGACGAACCATAGATGAAGTCAATCTGACCACCTACACCCGAGTAGAACTTAGTACCCAACGAGTCGGCGCACACCTGACCGGTAAGATCAACCTGCAAAGCGGAGTTGATGGCACAGAATTTGGGGTTCTTAGCAATAACGAAGGGGTCATTGGTGTAGGCTACGTCTTTCATAAGTACGCCGGGGTTGTTGTCGATGAAGTCATAAACAGCCTGCGAACCCATAAGGAAGGTCGAAACGATTTTGCCCTTATCGGTCACTTTGTTGCGACCATTAACCACACCTTTCTCCACCAGAGGCAATACACCATCGGCAAACATCTCGGTGTGGATACCGAGGTCTTTGTGGCCACCCAACTGCGAAAGAACAGCGTTGGGGATAGCGCCGATACCCATCTGCAAGCAAGCACCGTCCTCAATGAGAGCAGCACAGTGGCGACCAATGGCTGCGTCGGTCTCGGTAATCTCGGCAATGTGGCCCTCCATCAGAGGCTGATCGTCCTGAACGAAGAAGTCAATCTCGGAGATGTGGATGAAGGCGTCACCAAATGCGCGGGGCACATATTTGTTCACTACGGCAATAACGTAGTCGGCGCACTCGATAGCAGCCAATGTAGCATCTACCGAAGTACCAAGCGAAACGTAGCCGTGAGCATCTACGGGAGAAACCTGAATCATAGCCACATTACAGGGCAGCACGCCTGTACGGTAGAGTTTCTGGGTCTCCGAGAGGAAGATTGGAATATAGTCGGCATAGCCGCTCTGGGTCACCTTACGCACATTGCCACCAACGAAGAACGAGTCGAGCTGGAATACGCCCTCAAACTTGGGGTCGGCATAGGGAGCGGGACCCTCGGTGTGGAGGTGGTGGATGTGTACATCTTTCAATTCGCCAGCCTCACCCCTGCGGCACATAGCCTGAATAAGACACTGGGGAGCGCTTGCTACCGAACTCAGGTGAACGTGGTCACCCGATTTGATTACCTTAACGGCCTCATCTGGGGTCGTAAACTTGATGGTTTTGTTCATAGAAGTATTGAGTTAAAGAAAATGACATTCATTTTTTCGCCACAAAGGTAACTATTTTTCTTTATAAAAAATTGGTATCCCACTATAAATTATTACCTTTGTGGGTGGATTGTACTAAGAATTTGTAGCATTGTTTGCAACTCTCAGCAAAAACTGTTGGGCGTATGAAGAGGCTGACGCTAATATTTTGCGGAGTACTACTCTGGATAAGTAGTTCTTTTGCCCAGCGCTACCCATACGAGCTTGAGTTGGGCTATACTTTTGTTGCAGACACGGTTGTACTAAGCGATTGCACCTATGTGGTAGACCATATGGACAACTTTGAGGTGAGAATATACAATATAGCCAATCACCCCGGAAGGGAACATGAAACTTGGGAGGACGGTACGATAGTCAATATGGACGCAGATGACCCAGTAGACGAAATGCTCGACCATCGGCTCCGACTTGACAAGATTATTGAGGAAACACTTGGGGACGAGTATCTGCACTTGATAGGTATAGATAAGGGAGGGGAGGTTGTTTACATTACACTTAACATTTCCTCCCAGAGTGGTGCCATAACAGACGTGTATTTCTCGTATATGGCACGCAACATATACGGAGAGCCTTCCAAACTTGTTCAGATTCCTATTGAAAAGTATAGAGAAATTGAACTTAGAGCCAAGCAGGAGTTGGCATTTACTCTCACAGAAGTGGGCAGAATAATGAGCCACATATCGCTATTTTGTGATTACAAAGGGAATAAAACTGAAAGTACAAATAACATAACCTAAACAATAACAAAACTCAAAATCACCTATGAATGTAAAGGAGTTGAAAGATGTTGTAATTCGTTTCTCGGGCGACTCGGGCGACGGAATGCAGCTCACAGGTACCCTGTTTTCGGACACTGCCGCCCTCTTCGGCAATGGTATCTCGACCTTCCCCGACTATCCTGCTGAAATCCGTGCCCCTCAGGGTACTGTTGCAGGCGTTTCGGGCTTCCAAGTTCACTTCGGCAGCAGCCGTATGCTCACCCCCGGTGACTACTGCGACGTGCTTATTGCAATGAACCCCGCTGCTCTGAAAGCCAATGTTGTATGGCTCAAAAAGGACGCCACCATCATCCTCGATGGCGACACCCTTGATGAGAAGAGCATTGCTCGTGCAGGCTACAAGACCAACAACCCCATTGCCGAATTGGGCATTGAGGGCTACAATATCCTCACCCCCGACATCACCTCGATGACCAAAGAGGCATTGAAGGATTCGGGTCTGGACAACAAGGCTATCGTTAAGTGCAAAAATATGTTTGCACTCGGCATCTGCCTCTACCTCTACGACAAACCACTCGACCACGCCATCAGCTACATCCGTGGCAAATTTGGCAAGAAGAATCCTGCTGTTGCCGAGGCCAACGTAACGGTGCTCAACGCCGGTTACAACTACGGTGCCAACACCCACTCGTTTGCCAACACCTACACTGTGCAGGCAGCTCAACTCGAAAAGGGTAAGTATCGTAGCATCAATGGTAACGTGGCTACCGCTTGGGGCTTTATGGCAGCCAGCGAGAAGAGTGGCCGTCCTCTGTTCTGCGGCTCATACCCCATCACCCCTGCAACTGTAATCCTCGAAGAGTTGGCCAAACACAAAGAGCTTGGCGTTAAGACCGTTCAGGCCGAGGATGAGATTGCAGGTATCTGTACCTCTATCGGTGCTGCCTTTGGTGGCGCATTCTCGGTTACGACCACTTCTGGCCCCGGCTTGTCGTTGAAGAGCGAGGCTATGGGTTTGGCTGTTATTGCCGAGCTTCCCTTGGTTGTTGTAGATGTTCAGAGGGGCGGTCCTTCGACAGGTCTGCCCACCAAGACTGAGCAGAGCGACCTCTTGCAGGCACTCTGGGGTCGCAACGGTGAGTGCCCTATGGTAGTTATTGCCGCTTCGGCGCCCAGCGACTGCTTCGACTTCGCATTCCGTGCAGGTAAAATTGCAATGGAGCATATGACCCCCGTAATCCTCCTCACCGACGGTTTCATTGCCAACGGCTCACAGCCTTGGAAGATACCCTCTATGAAGGACTATCCAGAGATTCACCCACCCATCATCACGAAGTTGCCCGAGGGTGAGGATGTATTCCTGCCCTACAAGCGCGACGAGAAACTTGCACGTCGTTGGGCAATTCCCGGCACAGAGGGTCTGGAACACCGCATTGGCGGTTTGGAGAAAGACGCTCTGAAAGGTAGCGTATCGCACGACCCCAAGAACCACCAGAAGATGGTGGAACTCAGGGCTGCCAAGGTGGCCAAAGTGGCCGACTACATCCCCGAGCAGACCGTTATGGGTGCTCCCGAGGGCGACCTGCTGGTTGTAGGTTGGGGCGGTACTAAGGGCCACTTGCAGGCTACTGTTGAGAAGATGCAGGAGGAGGGCAAGAGCATTTCGCTGTGCCACTTCAACTACATCAACCCCCTGCCTAAGGGTGTGGAGGAGATTTTCTCGAAGTTTAAGAAGATTGTTGTATGCGAGCTCAACGAGGGTCAGTTTGCAAATTACTTGCGTATGAACTTCCAGCAGTTTAGCTACGAGCAGTACAACAAATGTCAGGGTCTGCCCTTCACCACCGTTGAGTTGGAGGCTAAGTTTAACGAATTATTGGAGAAATAGGAGCTATGAAATACACACAGGCAGATTTTAAGAGCGATCAGGAAGTTAAATGGTGCCCCGGCTGTGGCGACCACTTCATCCTCAACGCAGTACAGAAAGCTATGCCCGACGTGGCAGAGATAGCAGGCAGAAACCGCTCGGAGTTCGTTGTAGTTTCGGGTATCGGTTGCTCGTCACGTTTCCCCTATTATATGAAGACCTACGGTTTCCACTCCATCCACGGTAGGGCCAACGCCATTGCTACCGGCTTGAAGGTTGCCAACCCCGGCGTGAGTGTATTTGTGGCCACTGGCGACGGCGACTCGCTCGCTATCGGTGGCAACCACTTCATCCACGCCATCCGTAGGAATATCGACCTCAACGTTGTACTCTTCAACAACGAGATTTACGGTCTTACCAAAGGTCAGTACTCGCCCACCTCGAAGTTGGGTAAGATTACCAAAACCTCGCCCTATGGTACGATTGAAAAACCCTTCAACCCCGGCGAGCTTATCATCGGTGCAAAGGGTACATTCTTCGCACGCTCGATTGATGTGGAGGTCGATCTGACCCGCCAGTGCCTCGTGAGGGCTGCTCAACACGACGGCTTCTCCATTACTGAGGTGTTGCAGAACTGCGTCATCTTCAACGACGGTGCTCACGCAGCCTTTGCAAAGGATAAGGCTACCCGTGCCGAGCACACCATCGTACTGCGCGACGGCGAGAAGATGCTCTTCGGTGCAAACAAAGATAAAGGTATCGTTCTCGATGGCTTCAAACTGAAAGTTGTTACCATTGGCGAGGATGGCTATACTATCGACGATGTTCTGACCCACGACTCGAAAGAGCCTACCACCTACATCCACAACGCACTGGCTTCGATGAAGTATCCCGACTTCCCCGTTGCTTTGGGTGTTATCCGCGATGTTGATGAGCCCACCTACAATAGAGAGGTTGCTCGTCAGGTGGCCGAGGTGCAGGAGAAGAGCAAAATCAAATGTATGGACGACCTACTGAATAGCGGCGAGACTTGGACTATTGAGTAACAGAAAAACGAGGCCCGATTGATTCGGGCCTCGTTTTTTGTCTAACGTCTAAGGTCAAAGGTCTAACGACCTATGGCAAGATTGATGGAGGGGCAAGGGTTAGGGAGGTTAGGGAGTGCAGAGAACTTAGGGAGTGTAAGGAATTTAGGGATTTTAGGGAATAGGGCCTATATGCCCTATATGCTGGGTTTACTGGGTTTACTGGGTCTTCTTAGTTCTCTCAGTCCTCTCAGTCCTCTCAGCAGTCA
>JAGBVY010000170.1 GCA_017630115.1 Tidjanibacter sp.
AGTTTAGGGAATAGGCCCTTAAACCCCTTAAAGCCCCTAAGGCCCCTAAGGCCCTTAATGCCTTAGGTCGTTAGACGTTAGACCTTAGACGTTAGACCCATAGCCCTCGGCTGGGTTTTGTGGAGGGATTTTTGTGCCAAGCAAGGACGCAAGTCCGCAGTTTACTGAACGTAAATGAGGAACTTGCGAGCCGAAGCTTGGTGCAAAAAGCACCCACAAGGCACAGCCGCTTGAAATTAGAGGTCTAACGACCCCCTAAACACCAACCTCGCCGGGCCGGTCAGCTCAACATTGGTGTAGCGGCCGTCGGCGCTCTTTGCAAAATCGACTTCAAGCTCGCCACCCATAGCACGCAACCAGAAGTGGCGCACCTCCGATTGGAGTGTGTGACAAATGGCAATGGCTGTGGCAGTAGCCCCCGTGCCACACGCAAGTGTCTCATCCTCAACGCCTCGCTCGTAGGTCCTCAGAGCCAAGCGACCCTCACCCAAAATCTCAACAAAGTTGATGTTAGCACCCGATGTTGGGGCTGTTTTGGCATCGTAGCGCAAGCGGCGACCCTCGCCAACAACATCCATATCGAGGCTCTCCACGCGACGCACCAAGTGGGGCGAACCAGTATTGAGAAGCACGTCGCCATCGGGGCACACCTCAACCTCAGCCACATCGACCATCGAGAGTCTTACGGTAGCCAAAGAGCCTTTGCGCGAGAGGATTTGGGCCTTGTGGAGTCCATCGACGGCCTCAAAAGTTTTCTCGTCGCCCCCAATGCCCAAGTGGTCGGCAAACCACGCTATACACCTGCCGCCATTGCCACACATAGTGGCCTCGGGGCCGTCGGCATTGAAGTAGCGCATAGAGAAGTCGGCACGCTCGCTGCTTCCCAAAATCATTGCGCCATCGCCTCCTACGCCTGTGCGACGATTGCAAATTTGCCTAATCTGCTCCTCGGTAGGCTCAAAATTTGCACTCCTAAGGTCGAGCAACACAAAGTCATTGCCTGCTCCTTCGTATTTCCAAAACTCTATTTTCATTCAAAAAACACTTTTATACCTACAAATATAGAATAATTTATCGTATATTTGAGAAATTTTTTGCTCCTTCTAAAAAGAAATGAGATTTACGACACACAGCAAATTGGCTCAGCTGCTACTTTTGGCCCTCACGATTGTGGTGGTCAGTGCGTGTAGTATCCAGAATTATCTGCCCGAAGGAGCTTATGTATTGACCTCGAACAAGATTGAGAGCGACCACCAAACGCCCCGCTCGGAACGTATATCTTCGAGCGAAATCAGCCAATACATCAAGCAACGTCCCTCGATGGACTTGTGGAATGTGCGTGCGTGGCTCTATCTGAGGGCCGACGGAGAGAAGAAAAACCTCTGGAACTCGCTCCTGAGAACCCTCGGCACACCCCCAACCCTGCTCGACACAACCCTCACCAGACGCAGTGCCGACAACATTGAGGCTTATGTAGCCTCGCGCGGATTCTTTTCTGCCACCGAGGAGTACTCCTTCCGACTGAATCCCGACTCTCGCACAGCCGAGGTGACCTATACCACCATTCAGGGCGAGCCCTATCGCATTGCCGACGTGGTCTACAACATCGAGGATAGCTACATCGCCAAACTCATCCAGAGCGACACCCTCTCCTCCATCCACCCCGGGGCAATACTCGACATCAACGCCTTGGGCGAGGAGCGCACACGCCTTACCGAAATGCTCCGTAGCGAGGGCTACTACGACTTTGCCGAGAGCAGCATTGAGTTTCAGGTAGATACAACCCTCGGCAACCACGAGGCCAGTGTGGAGATGATTCTCCGCCAGCAAGTGGTGGGCTACAACCGCGAGGGTGAGCCTATTGGTCAGAACAACCCCCTCTACCGCATTGGCAACATCCGCGTTATGCCCGACTACGACGCCACGGAGGCGGCCACCAACCCCGACTATCTGCTCTCGCTCGACACACTCAACTACCGAGGTATGGAGATTGTCTATCGTGGCATTAGGCCCAACATACGCCCCTCGGTGTTGCGCCGCCTGATAAAGTTGCAGAGTGGCTCGATGTACAACGAGAGGAGGGTCAATACCACCTACGACAACCTTATGAGGGTGGACTACATCCACAGCGCCAACATACTCTTCACCCCCGAAGGACGCGACCAGCTACGCAAAGTAACCTTCGTGGGCGACCATTGGAGCGACACGGCCGAGACATTGGAAGGTGTGCTCGACTGCGAGATTAGGCTCTCGCCCGCTATGCGCCAGAGCTACAAGATTGAGTTGGAGGCCTCAACAACGTCGAGTTTCTATGGCATATCCACAACCGTGGGTTACCAAAACCGCAATCTCTTCCGAGGAGCAGAGCAGTTGGATTTGAGTTTCACCTATGGCTACGAACTGCTTAGGGTGGAAGACCCATCGTTGGGCCGCAACTCCACCGAGGTGGGCGGTATGGTGGGTGTTACCTTCCCTCAGTTCCTCTTCCCCATCGACATCGACCCCTACGGACTGGTTCATACCCCCCAGACACGACTCGAATTTTCAATCAACGGCCAAGACCGTCGCTACTACAACCGCGTACTCTCCAACATCAGTTTTGGCTACAATTGGAGCGACGGCGGACGCAGCCTCTTCTCCGTTAGACCCTTCGACGTGAGCCTTGTGAAGATGAACTACGTCAGCCAAGATTTTCTCGACAGGCTGCAAAATCCCTACCTGAGAGATAGTTACACAACACAGATGATGGCCGGCATATCGGGTTCCTATGCCTACGGAGTGCAAGATATTGCCACCCGCAGCGACTACACCACCCTGCGTGCAGGCTTCTCCACCAGCGGCAACCTCATCTCGGGTGTAAAGCACCTGATTGGGGCGAGCAAGACCGACGGCCACTACACTGTCTTTGGCATCCCCTATGCTCAGTATGTGCGTGGCGATGTGACCTTTGCACAGTCGATTGGCTTGGGCGACAAGGTCAATTTTGTCTATCGCCTCTATGGCGGATTGATTTTCCCCTATGGCAACTCGCGCAACGAGTCGTTGCCAGCCGATAGGTTGTTCTATGCGGGAGGCATCAATAGTATGCGTGGTTGGACGGTACGCACACTTGGCCCGGGCGACTCAGCCGAGGTTGATAGTGGCTACCCCAGTCAATTTGGCAACCTCCGCTTGGAGGCCAATGCCGAGTTGCGCTTCCCTCTGGGAGGTATTTTCGACGGTGCGGCATTTGTCGATGCGGGCAACGTCTGGTACACCCCCAACATCCAAGACATACCCGAAGGTGCGGCCTTCAAGTTTGGTACAATGTTCGAGCAGATTGCCCTCAATACGGGCGTTGGTTTGAGGCTCAACCTGAGCGTCTTGATTCTACGTCTTGACTGGGGTATTCAGCTCTACAACCCCGGCAAGAGCGAGGGCAACCGTTGGGTGATAGCTCAACCCAACATACGCAATACTTCGCTCAACTTCGGTATTGGTTATCCCTTCTAAAAGCTACTACAAATGAAAAACAGAGTGCTAAGACATCTACTCATAGTTGTAGCCACGCTACTACTCTCGCAAGCCAATCTTGTGGCCCGCGAGACCTTTACACTCAACCGCGACTGGAAGTTCTTCACCTACTCCGAGAACTACTCCTCCATAGTCAATCTGCCTCACCAATGGAACTCCGACGCCCTAAGTGGCCGACTCGACTACTACCGAGGTGTGGGCAACTATCTGCGCTATGTCGATTTCCGCCACGAGTGGAAAGAGCAGCACAAACGCATCTACATTCGTTTTGGTGGTGCCAACCAGTCCACCGACCTGCTGATAAATGGTAGGTATGTGGGTCGCCACGAGGGAGGCAGCACAGCCTTCACCTTTGAGATTACAGACTACCTCAACTTCAACGGGCGCGACCTGCTGTGGGTTGTGGTGAGCAACGCCCAGCAGAATGAGGTTATGCCTACGGCAGGCAACGAAATATCCTATGGTGGCATCTTCCGCGACGTTACTATCATAGTGGAAGAGGAAACCCACATAGCCCTCGACCACTACTCCTCCAACGGCCTCTACATCCACCCCAAGCAGGTTGGCAGCACTAAGGTTGTGGGCGAGGCGGAGATTGTCGTAAGCGCCACCAGTAGCCATAGCGCCACCCTGACGCTGAGTATCAAAGAGCCAGAGGGGGCAGTGCTCCTATCGACCACACAGAAGGTGCGTACAAGCAAGGGTACAACACGCACTTTCATACCCTTTGAGATTGAGAATCCGAGGCTGTGGAACGGCACCATCGACCCCGCACTCTACACCTTCAACGTAAGCCTCTCCGTTGGGGGCGAGCAGATGGATGAGGTTGGCACCTCGACTGGCTTCCGCACCTACGAGATAACCCAGCAAGGATTTAGGCTCAATGGCGCCGACTACCCCATCAAGGGTGTGTTGCTCCATCGCGACAGAGCATTAAGTGGCCTGGCCGTGAGCGAGAGGGAGGTATATGAAGACATCCAGTTTGCTCGCGAGATGGGGGCTAATGCTATTAGAGTTGTGGGCGGTAGTCACCACCCATCGTTCTACCGAATGTGCAATAGTTTGGGTATGTTGGTTGTAAACGACCTTCCATTTATGGGTGCTACAACGCTCAATGGCAAAGGTTTCTTCGACACGGAGGCTTTTAGGAACAATGGCAAAGAGCAGCTCAGCGAGATGATATATCAGAACTACAACCACCCCTCCATTATGGCGTGGAATCTCTTCTCGGAGTTGGAGGTTAGGGGCGACAGCCCTGTGGATTACCTCCGTGAACTCCACTCGTTGGCCAAGAAGCTCGACCCTTGGAGGCTCACCTCGGGTTGGAGCAACCAAGATGGCGACATCAATTTCGTCACCGACCTGATTGTTTGGAGCCATAGCTTTGGTTGGATTGAGGGACTTCCCAGCGACATTGCCATTTGGCAAGAGCAGCTCCACTCTGTGCCCGAATGGGACGCCTTACACTCGGCTGTGAGCTACAAGTGTGGCGGCAACATCTTCCACCAGAGCGACCTTCTGGAAAAACCTCTCTCGTCGAGCAACTGGCACCCAGAGAGGTGGCAGACCCACTTCCACGAAACCTACCTCAGCCACATCGGTGACGACGAGAAATTTTGGGGAGTGTGGATTGATGGCTTGTTTGACTATGCCTCGATTGACACCCACCGCTCAGCTGGTGGTGTGTGCGATATGGGACTTGTGAGCTTCAACCGTCAGGCCCGCAAAGACGCCTTCTACCTCTACAAGTCGGTGTGGAATAGCGACGAAGAGTTCCTCCACATTGCCGAGAAACGTTGGGGCAGACGTACCGACACACTCCAAACCATAAAGGTCTATACCAACTTGCCCGAAGCCGACCTGAGCGTCAATGGCAATTTTGTGGGCTCGGGCGAGAATGTAGGCGGACGCATCGTCTGGGAGGGTGTCGATTTGGAACGCGGAACCAACACTATTGAGGTGAGTTCGCGCGGCATAACAGAGCGCACAACAGTGGAGATTCCCCACAGCTATTCGAGTGACTTATAAGGGAGGGTCTAACGTCTAACGACCTATGGCTGATAGAAAACAGAGCTTATAAGGGTCTTAGGGGGTAACAAGGGTAACAGGCCCTAAAAATGCTGAATGCTGAATACTGATAACTAAAAACTAATAACTCAATTATGGCTATTGTAGATTACATCGTGATTGCCATTGCAATCATCTCCGCCATTACTGGCGCAAAAAAGGGTTTCTTCTCGCAACTCGGCTCATTGCTCGGCATTGTTGTGGGTGTCTATTTGGCCTACCAATTTAGCGACCAAGTGGGCGAGTGGATTGGCGTGGACGACATCAACCCCATTTTTGCCTACGCACTCCTCTTCTTGGTTGGTGCTGTGGCTGCGCTGCTCTTGGCAAGCCTTGCATCGAAAATCCTCCACGGCATAGGATTGGGCTTCTTCGACTACGTTGGTGGCGCACTCCTCTCGTTGGTCACTTCGGTACTTGTTATGAGCCTTCTCTTGGGCTTCGTAAGGCAAATTGGCGAGTCGATGGATACCGACCTGCTGAAAGACTCGGTCACCGTACCCATAATTGAGGAGGTTTCCGACGTGGTATTTCCCTACTTGGTGGAGATTAAAGATGCCGTAATCGACGGCAGTAAAGATGTCAATTTGGAGTGGCCATTGCAGTAATAAGCCGCCCAAAAACAGAATAACCCAAAGAGTGAGTTTATGATACAACAAGGAGTTGTTGTCGAGAGTACAGGAAGCTGGTATAAGGTTGATATTGAGGGTACTATCCACGACTGCCGCACCCGAGGAAGGTTGCGCCTGAAAGGGGTGCGCTCCACCTCGCCCGTAGTGGTGGGCGATGTGGTCGATGTGGAGTGGTCCGACTCGGGCGAGGGCGCTATTGTTGGCATAGCCCCACGCCGCAACTACATCATCCGCCGAGCCTCCAACCTCTCGAAGGAGTCACACATCATCGCAGCCAACATCGACTGCGCCGCCGTTGTTGTGACCATAGCAGCCCCACTGACCGCACCCGAATTTATCGACCGTTTTCTGGTTACCTGCGAGGCCTACAAGGTGCCTGCCGTCATCATACTCAACAAGATAGACTTGGCCCGAGAGCACCCCGAAGAGCTTGCTGCCTTCCACGAGATATATAGCTCGGCCGGCTATCGGGTCATCGAGTGTTCGGCCCTCACAGGCGAAGGGGTGGATGAGATTAAGCAGCTGCTTGGTGGCAAGACCACCCTGCTGGCCGGCAACTCGGGCGTGGGCAAATCGACCCTTGTGAACATCATCGAACCCTCGGCCGAGGCCAAGACAGGCGCCATATCGGAGGTCCACCTGCAAGGCAAACACACCACCACCTTCTCGCACGTCTATCCCCTCAGCTTTGGCGGCCGACTCATCGACACGCCGGGCATCAGGGGCTTTGGACTCATCGACATCAAGCACGAGGAGCTCTATCACTATTTCCCCGAGATTATGAAGGTGAGTCCCGAGTGTAAGTTCTACAACTGCACCCACACCCACGAGCCCCATTGTGCTGTAGTGGAGGCAGTTATGGAGGGCAGAATCTCTGCCAGCCGCTATGAAAGCTACCTAAAAATGCTCGACGACGATGGCAAATACCGTTAGAGATAAGAGCTGGTATGACCAGCGCATAGAGTACTTGGAGCAGTTTATGCTCCCCGAAAGAGCCGCAACAATGCGTCGTGTGGTGGCCGAACGCACACGCTATATGACTGTCTGCGCCGAGAACACCTTTCACCCCCAAAATGCCAGCGCTCTGGTGCGCCACTGCGAGGCTTTCGGTGTGCAGGAGTTGCACGCCATAGAGTTTTTGTGTGGCTTTCAGGCCAATCTGCACATTGTAAGGGGAACGGATAAGTGGGTGGATATATGCCGCCACAACACTACCCCCGAGACCATAGCCCTGCTCAAAGAGAGGGGCTACCGCATTGTGGCCGCCACACCACACACCAACGACCTCACACCCGATAGTTTCGACGTCAGCCGAGGCCCCTTCTGCCTTATCTTTGGCACCGAGAAACAGGGCATTTCGCCCGAAGTTATGGCCGCTGCCGACGAGTTTATAAAGATACCGATGTATGGCTTTGTTGAGAGCCTCAATGTGTCGGCCTCGGCAGCCATACTTATCCAGAGCCTTGTGGAGAAACTCCACCGTAGCGATGTCGATTGGCGCCTTACACCCGAGGAGCAGAGCCGCCTACTCTACTCGTGGATGCGCGAGAGCGTCAAGGACGACGAGGGTATTCTGCGCAAAGGCTTCGGCGAAGATTTCTAAATTATTCCCACCCCACATACAACCCCACCCAAAGAGCTGACGAGGGGTAAAAAATGCCTTTGAGGAGGTTTTTTAGGAAAATTATTTTATTTTTGCATATAATTCGGATTTTGCGGCTCGGCCCACACACCTCAATTGCCAGCCTCAAAAACAACTTAATGGAGAAATTATTATGCAAATTGACATTGAAAAAGTCCTTGCCAGCAAAGCTCCCAAACTTGCCAAAAAGTTGCCACGCTTTCTGCTTCGCTACCTCATACGCATTGTGCATCAGGAGGAGATAAATCAGATTCTCGCCAAGCACGGCCAACTACCCCCTATTGAGTTTATTCGTGCCGCACTGAGCGATATGGGCGTGACCTACACCGTTCACGGTATGGAGAACGTACCCACCGAAGGCCGCTACATCTTCGCCTCCAACCACCCCTTTGGCGGTATGGACGGTGTTATTTTGGCACAAGCTATTGCAGCTCGACTTGGTGGCGACGTCAGGAGCATCAGCAACGACCTTCTGCTCTTCGTGGAGCCCCTGCGCCCCATATTTCTCCCCGTAAACAAGCACGGCAGACAGTCGCGCGAGGCTGCCCGTGTGTTTGAGGATACCTTCGCCGGCGACATCCCAATCCAAACTTTCCCTGCGGGCCTCTGCTCGCGTCGCATCAAAGGGCAGATTACCGACCTCGAATGGAGGCCGAGCTTCGTCAAAAAAGCCCTCCAACACAAACGCGATATCGTCCCCGTATTTGTCGAGGGCAAACTCTCCAACCGCTTCTACCGCATAGCCAACTGGCGCAAATTCTTTGGCATAAAGGTCAATATCGAGATGCTCTTTCTTGTCGATGAGATGTTCAAGCAGAAGGGTAAGTATATCTCTATCCACGTTGGCAAACCCATAACCCACGAAGAGTTGGCAGCAATGGCCGACACCCAAACGCGAGTAGAGGCAGTACGCAAGGCTGCCTACAAACTCAAACCCCACAAGTAGAACCAATTAGCAGTCAAGAAAAGATATGAAACAGATTATCAAACCCGTGTCGAGAGCCCTCCTGATGAAGGAGCTGAGTGAAGATTGTTTTTTGCGTGAAACCAACCGTGCCGGCAACGAAATCTATATTGTCACGGCTGCCGAATGTCCCAATGTGATGAGGGAAATTGGTCGCCTTCGCGAGTGGGCCTTCCGCAGTGCTGGTGGTGGCACAGGCGAGTCGGTGGATATTGACGAGGAGGATTTGGCTCCCGATGGCTACAAGCAGTTGGTGGTGTGGGACCCCGTGGCCAAGGAGATTGTGGGCGGCTACCGCTTTATCATCTGCGACAGCCCCGACCAGAAGCACCTCTCCACCGAGCACTACTTCCGATTTACCGATAGCTTCCGCAAGGAGTACCTTCCCTACGCTATTGAGTTGGGACGTAGCTATGTTCACCCCAACTACCAAAGTACTCGTGCCAACCCAAAGAGCCTCTATGTTATGGACAACATTTGGGATGGTCTGGGTGCAATCATAGTCAATCATCCCGACAAAAAATACTTCTTTGGCAAGGTGACTATGTATGGTCACTACAATGTGGAGGCACGCAATATGCTGATGTACTTCCTCCACAAACACTTCCCCGCCAAGGGCGAGCTGCTCGAACCCATCCACCCGCTCGATTTGGGCATCAACGTGGAGTCGATGGAGCGCCTCTTTACGGGCGAAGACTATGCCGAAGACCACAAGATTCTCCAACGAGAGCTCAAAGAGAGGGGCGAGTTTATCCCCCCAATGATTAGCTCCTATATGAACGTATCGCCCTCTATGATGGTCTTCTCTACCGTCATCAACCCCGACTTTGGCGAAGTGGAGGAGACGGGTATTATGATTACCATCCCCGATATGTATCCCCACAAGACCGAGCGCCACACCAAAGGGCTTGAAAAGGGAGCCAAACCCTTCCGCAAGTTTTTGGACAACACAATGTTGGCTATCGACAATGTGGTTACGGGTAGGGCTGTATCGTCGGTTAAGGTGGCCCTGCGTCGCCGTCGCACTGAGCGCACCCGCCGCATTGAGCGCTCCGAGGCAACCAGCGAGGCTAAACCCAGAAAACAGACCACAAAAGAGGAGTAGCACAAAGGGTTTTATTCTGGACCAACACAATAAAAAGGCTCAGGAGTCCATTTTATTGATGGTGGCACACGTTGTGTCGTTCCAGTAAAAACCTGCATAAAGCACAATGAACAACGAGGTAAACATACTTTGGGTCGATGACGAGGTGGAGTTGCTCAAACCCCACATCCTTTTTCTGCGTGGCAAGGGCTACGAGGTGGACAGTTGCAACAACGGCTACGACGCTGTCGATATGGCCCGCACAACCCCCTACGACCTTATTATTCTCGACGAAATGATGCCCGGTATGACCGGCTTGGAGACACTGCCTCACATCAAGGAGGTGCGCCCCTCCACACCCGTCATTATGGTCACCAAGAGCGAGGAGGAGAACATTATGGACAAAGCCATTGGCTCCAAAATCGCCGACTACCTCATCAAGCCTATCAACCCCAATCAGGTGCTTCTGTCGATAAAGAAAAATGTCCACCGCGAACAACTCGTAACGGAGCAGACTACGGCCGACTATCGTGCTGAGTTTGGGCGCATTAGCTCTTCGCTGGGCGAGGCTCGCAGCTTTGCCGACTGGGCGGCCATCTACCGCAAGATTGTCAGTTGGGAGATGGAACTCACCGAGTCGAGCGACCAGAGCATACGCGACGTGCTGGCCTACCAGAAGAGTGAGGCAAGTGTGGAGTTTGGCAAATTCGTCAAGCGCAACTACCTCTCGTGGCTTGGCGCCGACAGCAAAGAGCGCCCCACAATGTCGCACACCCTTATGCGTGAGCGCATCTTCCCCGAAGTTGAGCGCAAGGGCAATAAGGTAACTCTGCTTGTTATAGACAATTTCCGCTACGACCAGTGGCGCACCATCTGGCCTATGCTGTTGCCACTGTTTGACCTCCACAGCGAGGATTTCTATTGCAGCATCCTCCCCACCGCCACCCAATATGCACGCAACTCGCTCTTTGCGGGTCTTATGCCTCTGGCTATTGACAAAATGATGCCCGACAAGTGGCTCAACGACAACGAGGAGGGGGCCAAGAATAAGTATGAGGAGGAGTTTCTGCGTCGCCTACTGGCACGCTCGGGCAAGCAGTGGAAGCTCTCGTTCGACAAGCTCATCAAGCCCGAGGCGGGTCGCAAACTGATAGACAACTTCCAGAGGGTGCGCGAGGCCGACTTCTCGGTGATAGTCTATAACTTCCTCGACATACTCTCCCACGCCCGCACAGAGACCGAAATTATCCGCGAGCTGACCGAGGATGAGGCTGCCTTCCGCTCGCTGACACGCTCGTGGTTTGAGCACTCCGAGTTGCTGGTGATGCTCCGTATGCTCTCCGAGGCGGGCCATACGGTCATCATTACCTCCGACCACGGCACCACCAGAGTGGAGAATCCTGTGAAGGTGCAGGGCGATAGGGAGACCTCGCCCAACCTACGCTATAAGACTGGGCGCAACTTGGCCTACAATCCTAAGGAGGTTTTTGAGATTACCCGCCCACAAGATGCACAACTACCGCAAGGAAATCTCACAAGTAGTTATATCTTTGCACTCGGAAAGGACTTTTTGACCTATCCGACCAATGCCAACCAGTTTATCCGCTACTATCGTGGTACATTCCAACACGGCGGCATCTCTATGGAGGAGATGATTGTGCCCTATATTGTGCTTACACCAAAAGCGTAGTGGATAATTGAAAGTTGAAAATTGAAAATTAGATTTAGGGCGTTAAACGTTTGACGTTAGATTTATAATTAGACTTAGGACATTAGACGTTAGACGTTTGACGTTAGACAAAGTAGTATGAGAGAGATAAATGTAAATGGTTTGGGCGATTTGCCCGATGTGGCCGAGGAGATACTCGACGCACTTGATGGACGCAATGTGGTGGCCTTTTTTGGCGAGATGGGAGCGGGCAAAACCACTCTCATACGCGAGATTTGCGCCAAGATGGGTAGCGAAGATGTCGTCACAAGCCCCACCTTTGCTCTGGTCAATCGCTACGACGGCGCCGAGGGTAGGCCCATATTCCACTTCGACTTCTACCGCATCGAACGTCCCGAGGAGGCCTTCGATATGGGCTACGAAGAGTATTTCGACTCGGAGGGGCTCTGCCTTGTGGAGTGGAGCGAGAGGATTGAGGAGCTGCTCCCCGACGACGTTATGAAGGTGACCATCGAGGTCCTCAGCCCCACAAAGCGCACAGTCACAATCGACTAAAAGGCTGCCTGACACCAACGAAAAACAAATTAAACTTTTCTAATAAACCAAATAGACGGTAGATGATAAGAAACGTAATTTTCGACCTCGGTGGCGTTGTTCTGGGTCGAGATTTCAAAAGACTTGGCGAGGTGTTGGGCAACACCTTTGCTTTCATTTCAGCCGACGAGGCCTTCCCTGAGTATTGGAGCGAATTCGATAGGGGCACCTACACACGCGAAGAGGTTACGGCAATGCTCGCCGAAGACTACAACCTAACCCTCGAAGATGCCAACGACCAAGTTCAGAAGTTGCTCGAACTGCTCCAACCCATCCCAGAGACCGACAAACTCATACGCGAGTTGAAACAGGCAGGAATACGTTGCTATGTGCTTTCTAATATGTCTAAGGAGTTCTATGCCGAGCTCCTGAAATTCCCCGTGTTTGAGCTCTTCGATGGCGCTGTCATCTCCTATCAGGAGAGGGTAAATAAGCCCGACGACAAGATTTATGAGATTATTCTGGAACGCTACGGCTTAGTGCCAAGCGAGACGGTCTTCGCCGACGATAAGGTGGCCAATACCGAGGCAGCCTCACGTTTTGGCATCCACACCGTCACCTACGACTGCAACGGCTCCGGCCCCGACGATGTTCGCAAAATAATCGCCCAAGAGTCGAAATAAAAATAAGAATCGCAGACCCACCACAAGGGTCTGCGATTCTTTTAGTTGAGAGTTATTAGGGAGGTTAGGGAATAGGGGGTATAAACCCTATGAGGGATATGAGGCCCATTTACTGAGTTTTCTGAGTTTACTGGGTTTACTGAGTTTACTAGGTCTTATGGGTCTTTCCCAGTCCTCCCAGTCCTCCCA
>JAGBVY010000171.1 GCA_017630115.1 Tidjanibacter sp.
ACCCGCCACCTACTGGTAACCAGCCTCTCGGCTGAGGTCAACCGACGACCGACGACCGTCAACCGACGACCGACGACCGTCAAACGACCTAAGGCAAAAGAGAATAGGGGTCGCAGGAGGGCTGGGAGAACTGGGAGAACTGGGAGGACTAGGAGGACTAGGAAGCCCCAGTAAACCTAGCAAACCCAGTAAACCCAGTAAACTCAGAGAACCCAGAGAACCCAGTAAACTCAGTGAACCCAGTAAACTCAGAGAACCCAGTAAACTCAGCAAACCCGCTAAACCCAGTGAATTAGCCCTATTATCTACCCCTCCCTAAACTCACTAATAAATTTCAACTTTCAACTCTCAACTTTCAAAATGATTGAACTCTTCATAGATAATCGCAAGGCCGACATCGACGCCACCTCGGAGGTCTCCATTTCGCTCTCGGTGGCATCGCTGACATCGCCTTGGCTAGGGCGAGCAGGCTACTCCAAGAGCATATTCATACCCGCAACTCCCCTGAATCGTATGCTTATGGGTGACTGCGAGCAGCCCCTAACCAGCACAATGTTCAACCACTCGCTCCATACGGCTCGTGTGGAGGCCCTCGGTAGTGTCATCATTGAGGGTACTGTCTTTCTGACCGCCTCCAAGCTCGGGCGTGGTGGCTACTACCGATTCAACATTGTGGGCAATGCTCGCGAGTGGATTAAGGGTGCAGCGGTGCCACTGAGAGAGCTTTTTGCCGAGTGGAGCGCCACATTCGATGAGCCGACTATAAAAGAGAGTTTCACTCCCGAGCAGGGATTGGTAAAGTTCTTCCCGGTGGCTCGTGGGCGCTTCCGAGGGCGTGAGAATTACCACAACCGACTGCTCCCAACCGACCTACACCCATTCCTCAATATCCGACAACTCATCGATGCGATGCTCGCCCAGACAGGCTATGTCGTGGAGTCTGAGTTTATGGACTCCGAATTTTTCCGCTCGCTCTATATGAGTGGTCGTTTGAGCACCCGTCCGCTCGACGAGGATTGGGCAGGTAGGATGGCGTTTGTAGCCACCAAGCGCCAGAGCACCGAGGAGGTGGCCTCCGACGAGGATGGGCGTATCTATGCTGACCCATTTGTGGTGGGTAATTCGGTTGGTGAGGTGGTCGATTTGCCCGATGGAGAGGCAGGGAGCAAGCCCTCCGAGGCTTTCGGTAGGAATGCGGCCGGTAGGCTCTGCTTCACCCCCACCAAAGAGGTTAATGTGGCCTTTGAGTACTACCTGCGCTATGTGACCGAATACACCATTGAGAGCCGTACAAGGCTGCGTGGCCACACCCTCATCCATACCGAGTTTGGCGACATTGTGGAGGTGGAGCTGCCCAACCGTTTTGTCGATAAGCGTGGAGAGCCTCTTACCCCGAATCTAATCTACTCACTGGCCATATTCGACCTCCCCGAGGGGGCTGTGTTCAGGCTGCTGGGGCGAACTAAGGTGGCTGATGGGTGGCAGACGTTGGTACTGCACTCAACCTCGGAGCGAGTGAGCAACTTCGCTATCCCGGAGAATTGCCCCATTGAGAATGTACGTCTGGAATATGAGCAAAATGGCCTATGGTTTAGCTTTGTTGGCGACTGGGCAATCTACAATGGCAATGTGGCCGAGCGTGGTCTGACAAGGGTGGAGGTGGCCTTCCGCTCGAAGCCCAACACCTACTCGCCCGACAAGCCTAAGTACTTCGATATGCTCTACTTCGACGGTGCCGACGCAGGGGCTAAGTTTATGCTCTTGGAGGGGTGTAGTGTAAGGCCCATATTCCACCCCCACCACTCCGTTGGCGACACTCTCAGCTGGTGCGATATAGCCGACTACTCCACAACGGGTATGGAACTGTTGGCGGCCCTGCGCGATATGTTCGACTTGCAAATCTACACCGATCCGCTCGACAAGAAGGTCTGCATTGAGCCTCGTCGCGACTACTGCGACAAGCAGGTGGTGATAGACTTCTCGGACCGCATCGACCTCTCGCAAGGGGTGGTAGTGGAGGAGCTTGGGGGTGATTGTTGTGGCGAGTTGCAGGTGTGCTATCAGCGTGGCGACGCAGCTGCTCAGGAGCTTAGTAATCTCACTCAAAGGGAGTATGGCTCGTGGTCGGCCACTATCGACAACAAGTTTGCCTCGAAGGGTAGAGATGTGGTACGCAATGGCATCTTCGCCCCCTCGGTGTCGGCCTGCCAGCTGGTTGATAGCGCACCCTCGATGTGGCTGCTCAGGGTGGGTGACGTGGAGCAGCTCTCGGACTCCTCGCTTATCGACAACCTCAATTTCAGCCCCAAGATTGTCAGCTTCCGAGGTATGGCTACCCTACCCGATGGTCAGAAGATGGGCTACCCCGCCAATGTAGAGAGTCGGAGCTACCCACTTGCAACCTTCTTCGACGACGGCTCTATTTCGGGCAAGCCGCTATCGCTACTTATGGAGGACTGCCAAGGGGTCGAAGGGTTGCACTCCTACTGGGACTATCGTGTTGGGTCGCTCAACCACTCACGCCGACTGACCCTCTACCTGAGGCTCTACCCCGACGAGGTGGAACAAATTGTGGTGCCCAACTCCACAAAGCACGATTTTAGGGCACACTACCTACTGCGCATTGCAGGCGATGAGGTGCTGTGCCGTATGGAGGAGATTGTCGATTACAACCCCTCGAACACCTCTACTAAGGTGGTCTTGGTGACAGTCTAACCGTCGCCTTATGATTCAATCAACAGAAAACTAACCACAAACAACCCATCAAAACAATGACACTCAACAATCAAACCCAGCAGGTAACACTCACCATCGAAGAACTCGCCACAGCCATAGCCACCGCCCTGAGAGAGGTGAAGGTCTATGTGTTGGAGAGCGACATCAGCGAGGCCCAAAGAGCCGTAAGAACAGTTGTGGAACAAGCCAACATTGCAGAGCTATGACACCAGTTCAAACCCAAAAACTCAGTAAGATGCAACGCGAAGTGTTGGATATGCTTAGTTGCAAATATCGCGGACGCAGTGCCCGCCACGTCATTGAGCGTCTGATGGTCGAGGGTCTGCTCTCGGATGTGCAATGCAAAGCCTATCTGGTGCGTCATCGTGTGGCCGAGCGTATGCGTAACAGAGGCGAAGGTAAGGTGGAGGCTATGGAGAAGGTGGCCGAGCAGGTGGGGTGTTCCTACTATACAGTACGCAACTACCTCTACAAAGCATAGTTTACTGTTGTGCTTCTCCCGATGGTGGCTGTGCCTTGTGGCCGATTTTCGCACCAACCGTCGCATCGCAAATCCTCATTTGCCCAAGCAAACTGCGGTTTGCTCGCTCGGATTGGCACGAAACTCGGCTCACAAAACCCAGCCTCTCTCTTGGGCTAATGACGACCGACAACCAACCTGAGGGCCTTAGGGTCATATAGCCCCCAACGTCCCCCCAAAAAAACTGAAAACTGATAACTGACAACTTGAAAAAATGGACAAATCGCAAAAACAACTATCATCCTCACTCCGAGTGGCAACAATCGACATCGAAGGCATACTCGGTGTGCCCGAGGCGGAGCAGTTCGACTCGCCTGAGGGACGCATTGCCACCTACGAGGGTTTCGTCGATGCCCTCGGCAAAATAGAGCAAGAGGGCGAGATGGACCGTCTGGTGGTGAACATCCGCTCTACGGGTGGCTGTCTGTCCGACGCACTGCTCATCTACGAGGCAATAACGCAGCTCAATGTGGAGGTCGTTACTCGCTGCTATGGCTATGTGGCCTCGGCGGCCACAATCATTGCTCAGGCTGCCTCGAAAGGGTGCAGAGAGATCTCGGCCAACGCACTCTACCTCATCCACTGCTGTGAGAGCACCGTAGAGGGCAATAGCCACTCGCTCAGCGCCACCAAAGAGCTGCTCGACAAGAGCGATGGCCGTTTGGCCGAAATCTACTCCCTCGCCTCGGGCCGCAATGCCGACCACTTCCGCCAGTTGATGAATCGCAACAATGGCAAGGGTGTGTGGCTCAGCCCTCAGGAGACTATTGAGGCCTCCTTGGCCGACACAATCATTGCCGCCGCACCCATCACCGACAATGCCCACGAGCAGATTGAGGCACTCGGGCTTACCCCTCTGCCCACCGCCAGCTCGGCCCGCAAATCCTCGGCGTGGAGCAGGCTCTTGGCTCTTGTGGGTCGCACCAAAGCCGAACTGCCAGAGCCTACGGCGGAGCCGACTGTTAGCCCTTCGCGCGCCGATGCGCCCCTTGCCGCCGCACCTCCCGTACCCACTTCGAGGCTCTACACCGCCTCTCGCACCCGAGTGAAAGAGTGTGAAGACCCGCAACCCACCGGCACAACCTCTCTTAGCTCCAACGAGAGTGCCTATATGTCGGATGTGGAGAGGGTGCGTGAAGCCCTCCGACGTTAGGCAGCCTAATGGTAGCATCCTAAAACAACCCCTTTTTCTTATTTAACAACTAATTCACTTAAAACTCAAAAAAACACTATGAGTCGCATTGAAAACGTAAAGTCCTATCAGGGACAATCGCTCGACACCATTTTCTTCCGTCCTATGCTCACAGGCGACAATGCCGAGCAACTTGGCATTAAGGTGCTCTACAATATGCCTGTGCCCACAACGCTCCACTATTGGAAGCGCGACGGCGATGTGCTCCGCAAATTCACCGGCAAGGGTTGGGATGGCGGCCCTCAGGCCACCCGTATGCAAAAGACCATCGACCTCCACAAGGTAAAGGCTGAGATGGCCTACTCGGCATCGGACTATTTTAGCACCGTATTTGAACTGATTACGGGTCGCTCGGATGTCAATTTGCAGGATCTCTCGGGCACACAGCTCGAAGAGGCCGAAACCACTCTCTTCCGCCAGTCGATTGCCGAGAGTATTCGCTCGACAATGTGGTATGGCAACACCGAGCGCCAGAGTGATAGTCTTGCCACCTTCAACGGTTTTATTACCAACATCTTTGCCGATGCCAAGCTGGCCGACGACAACCACATCAATATGTTTGCCTACATCCCCGGCGACAAGGATAATTGGGCCGAGGTGTTGCTCCATAACCTCTGGGAGAAGGCCTCCTCGCAGTTGCGTCAGCTCCGCTCGGAGGGTCAGCTCGCCTTCTTTGTGACCACCGACGTATATAACGCCTACGAGGAGTCGCTCGACAACACCGCCACCGAGGCTGCCTACTTGGCCAAGCAGAATGGTCGCGACAGACTCTTCTATCGTGGTATCCCCGTGATTGATGTTCAGCTGGGCGACTACACTGCGATTGTGGGCGACGATGCTCCCCACTCGTTTGCACTGCTTACCGACCGTCGCAACTTGGCTTTGGCTGTAAACACAAGCGACTACCCCGGCACGGAGGTGAGTATGTGGTACAACCCCGACGAGATGGAAAATCGCCAGAGGGCTGTATTTATGGCAGGTTGCGACTACCTCTTGCCCGAACTTATAGTCTTTGCCGCAGGTTTGCCCTTCGATAGAATCACTACCAGCACCGACGACCAGAAGATGTACTTTATGGCCACACCCACCTATCGCAACAAGTGGTTCAACGACGTGGTAATCAGCTTCTACGACGAGTGTAATATGCCAATGGTTGAGAGGGAGTCTGTGCTGAACGAGGACACCATCTGGGCTGAGTATGCACTCAACTTTGTTGCCGACAGCCGAACCCACAACTTTGGTGTATGCATTAACGATGCATTGATTCCAATCTTGTAGCGACTATGAGCATAGGTCAGAATAGCTGCGGCAAAAACATCGGTGGCATACGCTCCATAGAACTTATCCCTCCCGAGGCCCTGTTTCGAGCCGACTACTACGCCGCAACCGACGAGTATGACTTTGTGGAGCTGGCCGAGGGTTTTGAGCCCACGCCACTCCACTTCTCGGAGGGTAGCGGTAGGTGGGTGGAGAAAACCGAGGATGGAACTGGCCGCGTGGTCCACCGTGTGGAGTGTGAGCTCAGAGGGGTGCAGCCTTCGGCAATCAGGAGACTCGAAAGACTATGCCTCAATGGGGTGGTGGCTCTGGTTGCTACCGAGAACGGAGAGGAGTATGTGGTAGGCTACTCGCCTGAGGCTCAGGCCGACTATCCGCTCCGACTCACCGAGGTTATCTCCGATAGCTCCAAAGTGCGCTCCAAGGAGGCAGCAACCCTTCTTGTGTTCAGTTCTACTGACGGTTGGTTCTCGCGTCCCATAGCCCAGTAGTGTAGGGAACACCCTATTGCGACCGAGGTCGCAATAGGGCTACCTTACCCAACTCATTATTCAAAATCAATTATATCCCCCCCCCAAAAAAAAATAATAACACTCTTTCTCAAATGGAAAAGCAAACTAAATCATACACACCCAAGGTTTTTACGCCTCGTGCCTCGGCTGGCGACAACATCTTCCCCACCGCAGGAGTGGGTGCGGGAAGCACAACCACCGAGCGAGAGTTTTGGCGTTGGGGTAGCGACAATCTCTTCCCAGCCTCTTTGTCGCTTCTGGCGCGTCGCTCGACCACCCACCGACGCATCATCAACGACAAGGCCGACTATATATCGGGCTCGGGTTTTAGCGTGGGCGACAATTCGCCTCGCACCAAGGCTTTTGTTGAGGTGGCCAACTCCGAGGGCGAGTCGTTGCGTCAGGTACTCAACCAATTAGCCTTCGATAAGGCACTCTTTGGCAATGCCTTTGTGGAGGTTGTGACCGACAGCCGCCACTCCTTCTTGGCACTCTTCCATCAGGACGCCTCACGCTGTCGTCTTGCCAAAGATGGGCGTCACGTTCTGCTACACCACGATTGGAGCCACTACACGCAGGCCGAGGCTAAGTCGGTGGCCCTCTATCCCCACTTCGAAGAGGGCGACGACCATAATCTCCACTCCATAATCCACTACAAAGACTACGAGCCAATGTTTAGCCACTACGGTGTGCCAGCCTACATTGCCGGATTGGGCGTTTCGACCATTGCCTACAAGACCGACAAGTGGAACATCTCGCGTCTGGACAACTCCTTTCAACTCTCGGGTGTGATGATGCTCGACGGAGGAGTGGAGAGCGAGGAAGAGGCCGAAAAACTCGTTGGCGATGCCCAGCGCAAGTTTGCAGGTAATCCGGGTCAGGTGCTCTTTATGGTTAAGGATTGCGACGAGGGCGACTGCTCGCGTTTCATCCCCATAACTTCCTCAAATGAGGGCGATTGGCGCTATCTGCACGAACAGGCCACAGGTGACATCGTCATTGCCCACTCTTGGTTTCGCTCACTGAGTGGTTTGGACTACTCGGGCGGATTCTCCTCCGAGCGCATCCTCCACGAGTGGGAGGTGGCTCTCAATACGGTCATTAAGGGCGAACAACAGGAACTGCTCGAACCCATTAGAGCGCTCGTTGGCTTGGTGTTGGGCGAAGAAGGGTCGTTGCTGGAAATTGTCAATCGTCCCCCCTCGCGCTCCAAACCTCTCTATATGAAGGTATGGGAGGCTCGCAAGGCCGACGGTCTCGACTATGACCCTGCCGATCCTGAGCAGCAACTCTATGTGGCCCAAGTGACCAAATATGGACTCAAAAACATCGACTAACAACCCTTCCTCTTTCCCAACTATGAAACTTCTGATTACCCCCGCCGAGGTGATGAAAATCGCCTTCGGCACTACCCACACGCTCCACGACGAGGCCATACCCGCCCACACCATACTCGCTGCTCAGCGCCGTCTGATACGACCCATCGTCGGGGCTGAACTCTACGACCAACTCGCCCTCTCTGACGAGGCTTGGCCAGAGCACATAGCCTCATTTGTTGGCGACTACCTAAAAACCCCTTTGGCGCTCTATGTGGCTTCGCTCCTGCTACCCACAATTGCGGCTCAGGTGGGCTCTATGGGTGTTGTTAGGCTCAGTGGTAGCGGTATGGAGCCCGTCGAGAAACAGACCCTGCGTAGGGTGTGTCGCCGCCTGAGGGCCGATGCCAATGCTCTGATGGATGTGGCTACCGACTATTTGGCCGAGCACCGCGATTTGTTTCCTCTCTACAACCCCAACGACGATGTAAGGCAGAGAGTGAATATGGCAGGCTCTCTACTTATTGTCTGAGGGGTAGAGGGAGCGCTGGGAGAACTGGGAGAACTGGGAAAGCTGGGAAAACCCAGTAAACCCAGTAAACCCAGTGAACCCAGCAAACTGGGCTTATGGCCCTATTCATCACCTCCCTCTTTCCCCTCCTAATTTTCAATTTTCCATTCTCAATTTTATGAAGTATTTTTCTGGAATCATCGCCGGGGTAATGTCATTTTTCGCTCCGGTAGGGCCTCTGCTTATGATAGCACTGGTCTTTGTGGCGGTGGATTTTCTCACCGGTGTGCTTGCCGATAGGCGCAGGGCACACGCCGCCGCACAACATTGGCGCTTTGAGAGCCACAAGGCTTGGCGCACCATCACCAAACTCTCTTTTGTTATGGCCGGCATAATGCTTGCTTGGATGCTCGATAGCCTCCTCTTGCCCCTCGTGGAGCTGCGCTTGGCCAATATCTTCACAGGCTTTGTCTGTGGGGTGGAATTTTGGAGCTACCTCGAAAATGCCTCCATAGTGACCGATGAGAGGAGTTTTTCGGAGGCTGTTGTGGCACTCAAACAACGCCTCCTGAGAGCGCTCGGAATGGGCGATAGCGCCAAAAAATAGTAGAGCACTTATATTTTATATAGGAAAAATTTGCAATCTCGGCCAAATGTTGTATCTTTGTGCCATCAATCGTTATTCGGGGACCAGATGAGTCCCCGAATTTCGTAGTATAAAGATAAGCAGAAGAGTATGATGGATGTTGAGAAAATACGCCGCGAGGCCGAGGCCGCACTCGAAGGAACAGACCGCTTTGTAGTGGAGGTTAAGTGCTCGCCCGCCAACGAGATAGAGATTGTTATCGATGCCGACAGCGTGGTCGATTTGGACTCCTGCGTGGAGCTTAGTCGTGCTGTGGAGGCCGCCTTCGATAGAGAGGAGGAGGACTACGAACTGAGTGTCTATTCGGCAGGTGTGGGTCAGCCACTGAAACTCCTGCGTCAATACTACAAACTCGTGGGCAAGAGCGTTGAGGTGCTCTTGGAGAGCGGAGTGAAGATTCTGGCAACGCTCAAAGAGGTTACCCCCGAGGCGCTTACAATCTCCTACACCGAGCGCCGTGCTGTTGATGGCAAGAAGCGCAAGGTAGAGGTTGAGGTGGTTGAGAGTTATAGGTTTGATCAGATTAAGCATACCAAGGAGTACCTCGACTTCAAGTAGTTCGAGTGCGCCTTGTCGGTGTTTTCTGCGTTACGCTTTGGCTTTTGCATCCTCATTTGCCCAAGCAAACTGCGGTGCAAAAGACAAATCAAGCCTTGAAAACCCTCGACAAAACCCAGCTGAGGGCTTGGGTCGAACGTCAAAAGTCTAACGTCTAACGACGAAAGACCTAAGTCAAATAATTTTTGGATTCAGTAAAACAACAAACATAAACAAAAGACAAATGGAAAATTTGATTAGCAACTTTGCAGAGTTCAAGGAGCTTAAAAACATCGACAAAAGCACAATGATTGGCGTATTGGAGGATGTGTTCCGTCACCACCTCCAAAAAACCTACGAGACCGACGAGAACTTCGATGTGATTATCAACCCCGAGAAGGGCGACTTGGAGATTTGGCGCAACCGCGTAATCGTGGAGGATGGCGCAGTGGAGAATCCCAACCAGCAGATTGCCCTCAGCGAGGCTCGTCTGTTGGATTCCACCTACGAGGTGGGTGAGGAGGTTTCGGACCAGATTGAGATGGCCTCCTTTGGTCGTCGTGCCGTTTTGTCGCTCCGTCAGAACCTTGCCTCGCGCATCCTCGACTTGGAGAAGGCAAGCCTCTTCGAGAAGTACAGCCAGAAGGTGGGCGAGATTGTTACCGGTGAGGTTTATCAGGTGTGGAAGAAGGAGGTATTGGTGCTCGACGACGAGAACAATGAGCTCATCCTGCCCAAGACTGAGCAGATTCCTCCCATTGTTGCAACCGTAGTCAATGCCAATGGCGAAACGGAGCGTCGCAGTATGCGTGGCGACAACTTCCGCAAGGGCGATGCCGTAAAAGCTATCGTGTCGAAGGTGGAGATGCGCAACAACACCCCCGTAATCATCCTTTCGCGTACTGCTCCCGAATTTTTGGAGAGGCTCTTCGAGGGCGAGGTGCCTGAGATTTACGACGGTCTGATTACAATCAAGAAGATTGTACGCATCCCCGGTGTGAGGGCCAAAGTGGCTGTGGAGTCCTACGATGAGCGCATCGACCCCGTAGGTGCTTGCGTAGGCCAGAAAGGCTCTCGTATCTACAACATCGTCAGGGAGCTTCGCAATGAGAATATCGACGTAGTGAACTGGACCTCCAATGTGTCGCTCCTGATTCAGCGCGCCCTCAGTCCCGCGAAAATCTCCTCCATCACCCTCGATGACGCCAAGAAGACCGCCTCGGTTTATCTCAAACCCAGCGAGGTGTCGTTGGCTATCGGTAAGGGTGGTCTGAACATCAAGCTGGCAACTATGCTCACCGGCTACGACATCGACGTCTATCGTGACGCCGATGGCGACGATGTGGATCTTAACGAGTTCAACGACGAGATTGACCAGTGGATTATCGACATCTTCAAGGAGAAAGGTTTTGACTCGGCCAAGAGCGTGCTCGAACTCTCCAAGGAGGAGTTGGCTTATCGCACCGACCTTGAAGAGGAGACTATTGAGGAGGTGGTTAAGATTTTGCGTGCCGAATTCGAATAATTTGCCGATTTAAGGGGTAATTTCTACGTTACGCTTTTGATTTTGCTTCCTCATTTACGCCAGTAAACTGCGGAGCAAAATCAAAACCAAGCCTTGAAATCTCCTCCTTAAATCAACAAATTTTAAGAACGAGGATTCCCTCTACGACATACGGGCAAACTGAGATGACTGGGAGGACTGAGAGGGCTGAGAATAACCCGGAAAACCGAGAAAACCCAGCAGGTTTGCCTTAGAGGCTTTAAGGACTTTAAGGGCCTTAGGGGATATAAGGGCATATAGTCCCAAACCCCAAATGGCTAATGGCTAACGACTAATAGCCAACAACTGACAACTGAATAAAAGTAATAACAAAAAGAAATAGCAAATGGAGAAAAAACTTAGACTCGT
>JAGBVY010000017.1 GCA_017630115.1 Tidjanibacter sp.
CGCACCGCTACAACCACCTACCCTTGCTCTCTTCCAAGCCTGGGGGATTCAGCAGGAGCTGGTCGTATAAGACTTACCCAGAGTGCAAATATACGATTTTTTCTTATTTTTGCAAAAATTTTCTTCTTTTTATGACAAAACAACACAGCAAACTCACCCTCTTGGTAGTGGCTATCGCACTCGTTGTGGTGGTGGCTATCAGCGCTTTGGCACTGGCCAAGAGGAGCGTAGTCCACCAACCAACCGAAATTTTCATTCCCACATCTACCGACTACCCAACCCTAATCAGCGCACTCAGCCAAGTTGGCGTAGAAAATGTGGAACTTGTGAGCCTTGTGGGCCGTCTGAAAAGACTCGACCAGCACATCAAGCCCGGCCACTACATTCTGCCCAAGGGCGCCTCGGCAATGAGAGTGGTCAATATGCTCCGAGGTGGCGCACAGACCCCCGTGAAGCTCACCTTCAACAACACTCGCACCCTCGAAGAGCTAGCCTCGCGTCTTGCCGAGCAGATTGAGGCCGACAGTTGCGCTTTGGCCACCTACCTAAAAGAGCCCTCAACAGCAGCCAAATATAATCTCCGTCCCGAAGAGATTATCGCCCTTTTCATACCCAACACCTACGAGGTGTGGTGGACCGTAACGCCAGAGCAACTGACCGATCGTATGGCCCGCGAATGGAATAAATTTTGGAACGAGAGCCGTATGGCCAAGCTCCAACGTACGGGTCTGAGTCAGGTGGAGGCAGTAACCCTCGCTTCGATAGTCTATGAGGAGACTAAAAACATTGGCGAGATGACCAAGATTGCGGGCGTCTATATCAACCGTCTGCGCCGAGGTATGCCACTACAAGCCTGTCCCACAGCCAAATATGCCATTGGCGATTTCACCATCAAACGTGTCTTACACAAGCACACCCAAGTAAAATCGCCCTACAACACCTACCTCAATCGCGGCCTCACCCCGGGCCCAATTTGCGTGCCTTCAATTGCGGCTATCGACGCTGTACTCAACTACACGTCACACAACTACCTCTACTTCTGCGCCAAAGAGGATTTTTCGGGCACTCACAACTTCTCGACCAACCTAGCCCAACACAATCGCTACGCCAAACGTTACAGCGATGCACTACGAAAAGCAGGAATCAAGTGATAGAAAACATATTAGGATGATGTCTTGTTATTAGAGCATCCGAAAAACTCTCTTCAAGCCCTTCGGTTGCCCCGAAGGGTTTGGTGTTTTATATAAGGGTCTGATGTTTTTTATTTATATAATATGGTATTTATCGAAATAATTTTTTAACTTTGTAGCAAACTACACTCAACTGAAAACAATGAAACGCCCACTTTTTCTAACCATAGCTCTCATCGCGCTGCTCAATGTGGCAAAGGCGCAACCTTTGGAAACGCTCTTGGAAAGGGTCAAGACTCACCCCGCCATTAGTTGGGGCGGATGCGATGTTATCCAATTGGAGGAGGGCGACTACTTGGTGGCCGTAGCAAGCGTTGATGTGGGCACAAAAAAGTTGCCACAGTTACGCACCGTTGGCGCCGCAAAGGCCAAACGCGAGCTACTAACGATGATCAACGGCTCCAACATCACCTCCACCACCGCGATGACCACCTCAGAGGAGATGGTCGAGGTGGATGGCAAGCAGACCTCAACCATAGCCCAAACTTTCTTTGAGAGCATACGCGAGAATGCGGCAGGATGGGTCAATGGTATGTCGCCTCTGGGTATGTGGTACTCCGACGACAAGACGGTATTTTTCTATGCAATTTACAAATCTATCAACTAAATAATCTACATTATGAAAAAACTATTTCTTTTGGTTGCCGCTACGCTTGCCGCAACCGTAATGATGGCACAAGACCCCGCCGATTTGGCTGCTACCCCCGCAGTACAAGAGACTCAACAGGTGGAGGTTGACATTATGCAATTCCCCGAGAATGTTCTGATTCAGAGTATGACAGAGTCGCTTGCCAAACAGGGTAAATCGCTTGGCAACATCAACGACGACGGCTCAATCTACGTTGTAGCCGCTGCCACCACAGCTCGCCCCAGCAATATGAGCGGCTTTGTTAATTCGCGTAACGTTGCCTACTCGATTGCCGAGCTGAGTGCCAAAATGAGCCTTTTGCGTCTGGCTGGTGAGCAAATCACCTCGGGTCGTGGCTTCCAGATGCTCGAAGACATCGTAGAGGGCGAGGACCCCGATGCTGTTCACAAAGCTTCGCTGTTGCAAAAAATTGGTAAGATTGCCGACAAGTCGCTCGATAAAGCACTCGCTGCGCTGGGCGTATCGGAGGAGGAGATTGCCAAAATGAACCAGAGCAAGAAGAAAGCTGTCTATGAGCAGAATTACAACCAGACCGTACGCTCGCTCGTGAGCGGTATGGTAAAGGGTTGCGCTGTAGTACGCATCGTTGAGGGCGACGCCGGCAAGGACGACTATCAGGTGGCCATCTGTATGAAATACTCGCCTGAGTTCCAGAGCCTTGCAGCCGCTATTCGCAACGGCGAGGTGGATAGGATTCCTATCTCGAAAGTAAAACCCAGCAAGCAGCAGATTATGAATATGTCACCCGACGAGCTGGTACAGCGTATGGGTACTTGGGTTACTTTCAACGAGCAGGGCGAGATGGTAATCTACGGTTTCGGTCAGCAGGAGGTACGCGAGAGTGGTTCGCGCCAGAGCGCCGCTTACAGCCGCGCCTACTCGCAGGCTCGCTTGGCTGCCGTAGCCAACATCAAGAACTTTGTTGCCGAGGATTTGGTTGCCACCGAGACCACCGAGAGTGTTGAGAAACTCCGTGAGTATGCCGACGGCACCAACGCCTACTTCTCGCAGCAGAAATGGGAGCAGGCCGTAAAGGCTAAGGAGAGCACCCTGAACATCGCCACCGAGCAGATACGTCAATGGCAGGGCGTTCACCCCGTATCGGGCCACAAAATTGCAGGCTACGTTGTAGCTTGGACCCCCTCCAACGCCGCTAAGGCAGCAGCTCTCTCCAACCAGTTTGCTCCCGAGAAGAGCAAAGCTACCAACAAGTCGGCTGCTCAGGGCCAAGAGGCCGCTCCTGCACGTCAGCAGACCCAGAAGAGCAGCTACACCGTTGTAGGTGACGACGACGACCTTTAATCACTAAAAACTCAACACGATGAAACTGGGGCATATTTTACTGCCCATCGTGGCTCTACTAAGTTGTCCTACACTCGTTGTGGGACAACTTAGTTATACCAAAGGCCAGAGCCACTACCAAGTGGGCGAAAATGGCGACGAGTATGTTGTGACCTATGTCCGCAATAGCACAACAGGAAGCTCGCGCAACCGTAACATTGAGGACCGCAAACGCCGTATGGAGGCAATAGACCTTATGGGCGCCTACCAACTCTACCTCTCGTGGAGCGAGCGTATGGGCATCAATGAGGAGGCCGTAGATAACCTTTTCCAAATCTTCACCGACGCCGTAGGCTACCACTACGACGCCGATGTCTATGCCCTCAGACGCGAAGAGCGCAAGGATTGTTCCGTATTCCGCTGTCGCAAAAGCGAGTTTATAATCACCGAGGCCGACTTCCCTGTGGATGTCGATATTATGAGTATTGTACGCAACAACTACAACGCCCAAAAAGACTCCTACTCGGCCGCAACACTCTACTCTATTGCCGAATGTACATCGGGCGACTACATAGGTATGATGCACGACTACCTATCGGGCCGAGCTATGATAAATCCATCCATCAGGTCGTTGCAGAAGAGCGGCGGATTTGAGCGCCTTGATAACTCTCTTTACACCGAGCTCGACGCAATGTTTCTGGTGGAGTTGAGCGGTGCCGAGATGCAACTTTCGCTCGACACTACTGCTCCTTATGGACAATTTGCGTGGATTGAGATGGTCACCTCGGCCGCCCCTGCCGACAAGGCGCGCTACTATCAGTTGTGGAAAAAGTCGCTCCACAACGACGCCACCGTATGGGAGGATATGTTGCTCTTTGCGGCTCAAAACTGCACCACCCCACTGCCCGAGGAGTTACCCACCGTGAGCGAGGCTATTGCCGCCTTCCCCGGAGCTATCAGCCCCTATGGCGTGAGGATGGGAAGCGCCGGTAGGCTCTACGCTGAGGCCGAGGCCGCCTATGCTGCTTCCAACACCGAGGAGGCACTCCGACTGCTTGGCGAATCGATTAGTAACGAGGGGGTAAACAAGAGCGCTCTGAATCTGATTGGCGCAGTCTATCGCTACATTGGCGAGCCTACACGCGGCATCCCCTATCTGATTTTGGGCTTTATGATTGACCCCGAGACTCGCTTTTTGGCAGGCAATCTTGTGGCCTCGCTCGAAGCAGCAGGCTATGCTCGTATAGTGGAGTTGGCACGTTTTATTAGCTCCTACGCCAAGCTCGACCAGTGGAGCAAAGGTATTGTCGATAAGGTTATTTCCTCACAACCCGAAGAGTTAGTTATCCAATGAAAAAGTATATAGTATTTACACTCCTGCTTGCCCTCTGTACCAGCTACTCGGCACAGGCCCAAAGACGCTCAGGCTCGTCTGACGAGGCTGTGGGTATTGAGACACTTGTAGCCGCTGAGGGCGAGAAGAAAATCATCACCACAGGCTACGGCTCGACACCCGACGAGGCCGAGCGAGATGCACTGCGCAACGCTGTGGCCGAGGCTGTTGGCTCGGTTGTGAGCAGCAGCACCATTGTAGAGAACGACGAGGTTATTGAGGACGAGATTCTAAGCCTCAGCCACGGATTTGTCCGCACCCACCGTGTACTCTCAATGGGTGGCAACGCAGAGGAGAGCTTTGCAGCCACCATTGTTGCCATTGTTGCTCAGAAGCAGATTATCGAGAGGCTTTCGACCTATGGTGTGAAGGTTTCCTACAATGCGGGGGGTATTTTCGCTCAATACAACCAGTGGGACAACCTCAAAGAGGCCGAGCTCACGATGGTAAACAAATTCTTTGGCCCAGAGGCATTGGCACGCAGGGCGAGCAACGTCTATAACTACGAACTTCGTGCCCACGAGCCTCTGCGTCAAGATGATTACTACAAAATCAGACTCGATGTAGTGGCCGTTCAGAACAGCAATTACCAAGCAGAGTTCGACTTCTTCAAGGCACTCCTTGCGGAGCTTTGCTACGAGGTTGCACCGCTGACCTATCAGATGCCCACAATCCACCTCGAAGAGGGACTCCCCGATGCAAATCGCTACACACAGAAGTATGTTGCAGGTGTGGACCGCAAGGGTCGCACCAAGTTTAAGACCAATCTTATAGACATCTGCGAGATTGACGCACCCAAAGAGCGAGAGTTCATTACGCCTCGCGCCGCCTATGGCCACAGCGCTCGTGGCGAGTTCTACACTCGCTTTGTTGGCACCGACAGCGACTACCTGACTACGCAGTTGCTCTACAACAAGTACAATCGCCAGCTGACCATACAAGACATTAGTCGTCTGAACGACCGTGATATACGCAATACGGATGTGGTCTTTGACTTCTTCCACAATAGCTACACCCCCTATGTGTTTGTATTGGTGGAGGATGCCAATGTTATGACCCCCTACAAGCGCATCACATTCTATAAGTTTGTCAATGAGGAGAGTCTGAGAGTCATAAAGAACTACCTCAACTGGATGTTTGGAGAGCTACATTGTGACATCATCTGGCAAACCACCGAGGGCGACAAAATCACCCAATTTGATACGGGCGACGACTGCGTCTATAATGTTGTCAATGAGTACGATTCGGACGTCAGGGGCGACAGTGGCCTAAGGTGCTACTTCGAGGGCTTCGCCTTTATGAAGCCTGTGGTTGAGCCCGTGGTTATGGAGCAGAATTTCATATTCCGCTACTCACCCGACGAGTTCAAAACCATCCGCAACATTGAGCTTGTGCCCCACCTCAGGGTCGATAACCTCGTGGAGAGCATAAGGTAGTTGGAAAGCGTATAACAAACTGGTATTTAGGATGAAAAGAATAGTGACATTGGCCCTACTATTGACGCTTGGCCTCACAACAATTTGGAGTCAGAACGCCCCACTGGTTGCCGGCAAAGGCGAGCAAAAGGTGGTAAGCACCGGTATGGGCGCAACCTCGGAGCAAGCCACTCAGGACGCGCTGCGTTCTGCCATTGAGATAGCGGTTGGCTCGATGGTTAGTAGCAACACTCTGGTATCTAACGACAAGATTATTCGCGACGAGATATTCAACCATAGCAAAGGTTTCGTAAGAAGCTACGAGGTGGTAAGCGAGAGTGGCGACCCCACCGATGGGTATGTAGTGACAATCTCGGCAATAGTCACTCGCGAACACATTGCCAACACGCTGAAAGCGCAAGGCGTGAGTGTGAACTACAACGCCAAGGCTATGTTTGTTCAACTGAAAGAGTGGGACAACTTGGCCAACGCCGAGCGAACTATGGCCAAAAATCTCTTCGGTTTGGAGGCCATCAAGCACAACAAAACCTCAGTTTACAACTACAGCATGACTGTCGATGAACCAATAAGAAGCAACAACGAGTACGAAGTGAAGGTTCATTGGAAAGCTACCTTTAACGACAACTGGGAGAGTGAGTACCAAAAGATGCTCACCACACTCGACCAACTCTGCTACGAAAAGACCATCTTGACATACAATACCACCCAGAGGGAGGTGAAGCTAATATACACTGGCTATAATGGTGCGCTCTACACCCAAAGGATTCAAGATGGAGTAGATGAGTTGGGTAATCCCGTCTGGATTGAGAGAGAGGTTGCAGTACATCGTAGCCATTTCCTAAATCCATTCGAGAAACTCACATACACTAATCCCTACGACGACCCCTACGACGATTTTTCGACTCGTGGTAGCATTTCGTTTTTGGCTCACGATTGGATGGATGACCAGAGCCAAAGAGTTAGGGAACAGCACCAAAAGTTCTCACGACAGCTCACCTCGCAAGATTTGAGCAGGCTCAACGGTTTTTACGGCAGGCAACGAATTGTCTATGACCTTTTTATGCTCACCTATACGCCCTACTACTATGTTGTCATAGAAGATGCCGACAACGATTGGGAGAAGCACTCCTCGCCTGAGCGAATAATCATCTACAAGTTCCTACACCCCGACACAGCCAAATTTGTTCACTACTACGCAACTTGGCGTTTTGGCGAATTTGCCAACAATATCACATTTGACTACGACGGTCGCAAGCAGGTTGAAAAGAATGTAACCTACAAAAACTGCTCGGGCAGCTACTCCCAGTCTATCAAGACTAGGCTTGACAACGACGACTTATACACTCACGGCTACTATTTCTTTAAGCCAAATTACAAGTGGACATCGGTCATCACGACCTACACCCTATCCGAAGAGGAGTTTTCAAACCTCACCAACATAACCGTTAGTCCAATACACCACACCAAATTTGCTGAGTATTATCTCAAAAAACACGATTTGGAGTAGAACTACTCAGTCCGACCAAAACAAGCAGAGCGCAGAAGGAAATTTTGTGCTCTGCTTTGTTTTTTGTAACTTTGCCTTTTGTAAAAAGGCAAAACAGTAAAACACCTTGCCACAATAGAGGATTATGCAGACTAAAAACGACTCTCTTCTACAACGCCCCCACCTCGCTATTGCCGGCCCTTGCAGCGCCGAAAGCCGCGAGCAACTGCTCGAAACAGCAACCCTTTTGGCACAAAGTGGGAGGGTGGATATATTGCGTGCGGGAGTGTGGAAACCACGCACCAGCCCCAATACTTTCGAGGGGGCGGGCGACATTGCACTCGACTGGCTCTGCGAAGCTCGCGCCCTGACCGGCCTACCCGTCGCAACCGAGGTAGCAACAACGGCCCACGTCGAAAAGGCCCTCCGTGCAGGTATTGACGTTGTGTGGATTGGCGCTCGCACCACCACCAACCCTTTCAGCACTCAGGAGGTGGCCGAAGCACTCCGAGGCAGCAATGTAACTGTCTTGGTGAAGAATCCCACAACACCCGACATAGGCCTATGGATGGGTGCTGTCGAGAGGCTCAACCGTTGTGGTATATCCGACGTGGGACTCATCCACCGAGGTTTCTCGCTCCACAACTCGACCGACAACTATCGCAATCCACCTCTCTGGCAGGTGGCTCTCGAAGCTAAGGAGCGTATGCCCCAGCTGCCGATGATTTGCGACCCTTCGCATATTTGTGGCAATCGTCACGCGCTCCAAAAGGTAGCCCAGCAGGCTGCCGACCTCGACTACTCGGGCCTGATGATTGAGTGTCACCCCCACCCCGACGAGGCCCTGAGCGACAAGGAGCAACAGATTACCCCACAAGAGGCTGTGGAGCTACTCAGTTCAATCATTTGGCGCAATGTAGCCACCGACTCGCTCCGCTGCAAGGAGGAATTGGAGCAGTTGCGTGCAAGCATTGACAGGCTCGACGGCGAGATTTTTGCCCTCATTGCCCAGAGGATGAATGTGGCCGAGGAGATAGGCAGGCTCAAAAGGGTCAATAATCTGACCATTTTGCAGTCGGGACGTTGGCAGGAGGTAGTCGAGAGGGTCACCCACGAGGCCGCACAGCACGGTCTGAGCCGTGAATTCACAAGCCGCATACTCGAAGCCATACACATTGAGAGCATCGAGCGACAAAATAAAATTATGCAATAGACACCCGTCAAGCCACGCACAGCAACAATGACACTTTGCAGGAGCATATCTCACAGCCAATTCGACCTCGCCGCCGAAGCCATTAGAGGTAGCCAAATGGTGGAGTTAAGGGCCGACCTTATGGGGGGCAGCCCCGAGCAGATTGGTAGGCTCTGTGGGCTTGCCCCAAAGAGTATCGTCACCTGCCACACCACCAACGCTGAGGAGGCCGAAGCCTACTACAATGTTGCCATTGAGCAGGGTGCGTGGGCCATTGATGTGGCATTTGAGCGAGGGGCAGAGTATATTGAGCGTTTGGCTACGAGGGCCAAAAGCGTGGGTTGCAAACTGATTCTATCGCATCACTACTCCACAACCCCACCCTTCGACCAATTACGACAAGTGGCCGAGGTTATGTTATCGCAGGGTTGCGACATCGCAAAGATAATCACCACCGCCACCACTACTGCCGAGGCCATAGTACCACTTGGGCTCTACCGTTTGGCTGAGGAGTTCGCCCCTGAGAGGATTGTAGCATTTGCTATGGGTGAGGCAGGGGTGTTCACGCGCCGATTGTCGTTGCTAATGGGCGCTCCCCATACCTATGTTGCCCACGATGCCGACCACTCAACAGCCATAGGACAGCCCACTGAGGCCCAGATGAGGGCCACTTTGGAGTCGCAATACCATTTGGAGGGACTATCGCTCCCCACCCACATAACCCCACCCTGCTCAAAGAGCGAGGCTCAAAGGGCTATTTTGTGTGCCGCCCTCGCCTCGGGCAAGAGCACCATTGAGGGCTACACCCCCTGCAACGACAACGAGGCAGCCTTGGCGGTTGCCACATCGTTGGGAGCTGAAATCACCCTACAAGCAGACAGACTAACAATTGTGGGATTGGGCCACAAGGAGATTCAGCGCAGGCTCCGAGAGGTGGTTAGCCCCACCTTCCACGTCGGGGAGTCAGCCCTCACAGCAAGACTCACACGCGCGGTGGTGGCCACATTGGGCATTGAGGGTGCTACCCTCGTAGCCGAGGGTACACTAAGGGGCCGAGATATGAGTGCCTCAGATGAGGCTATCGGAGCTATGGCCAGAAGCCAAATCTGGGAACTTGATGGCAGAAGCTCATCGCAACACATATCGGGCGCAATGATGGCCGCCGCACTACTCGACCATCCTACACAGATAGTCGTCAGCAACCCCACAAGCAAGCCCTACATCGCACTGACCGCCAACACGATGCTGAAATTTGGAGTGGGAATAGCCATCGCAGAAGAGGCAAGCAGTATAAGAATTGATATTCAAGGCAGAGGATTTGCCCCTGCACACATCGCCTTAGAGGGCGACTGGTCGTCGGCAGCCTACTTTGCAGCCGCCTTTGCCATTGCCCAGAGTGGCTACCTAAGAGCCGACCGATATACTCTCCACATAGACCCTCAGAGCGAGAGTCAGCAGGCCGACAAAGCCATATTGGAGGTACTAAGGTGTGCGGGAGCAAAGATAACTTTGGGCGAGGGAATGGTAGAGTTTCTGCCCTCGGATAGACTCGTAGGCTTTCGCTACGATGCAACCAATACACCCGACCTACTACCCACATTGGCTGCGGTGGCGCTCTTCGCCTCGGGCACATCGCGCATAGGTGGCCTTGACCGCCTTGCCAACAAGGAGAGCAACCGCACCAAGGCAATAGTGGAGGCACTTTTGGCACTGGGTGGCGACGTACATATCGAGGGTAACGAGTTGGTCATCAACGGTGGCCGACCACTTCACAGCGCTCCTCTACTCACCCATAGCGACCATCGCATAGCAATGTCGTTGGCGGTGGTGGCACTATTTATGGAGCAAGCCCCCACGCTGGACAATATCGAGTGTGTGGCCAAGTCCTACCCTGCGTTTTTCACAGAACTAAGAAAGAAATAGATAGCCTTATGAACACTTTTGGACGCAATTTCAGAGTAACCCTTTTCGGCGAGTCGCACGGCCCCGCCATTGGGGTGGTCATCGACGGTCTAGCCGCAGGTATAGCGCTCTGCGAGGCCGATTTTGAGGCCGATTTGGCACGTCGCCGAGCAGGAGCAATGGGAACAACTCAGCGCACCGAGGAGGACAAACCAGAGTTCCTCTCGGGCCTCTACCGAGGTCACACTACGGGCGCTCCGCTGACCATAATCTTCCGTAACTGCAACGCTCGCCCTGAGGACTACACCAACCACACCATCCCACGACCCGGCCACGCCGATTGGGTAGCTGCCCAAAAGTATGAGGGCTACAACGACCCTCGTGGCGGAGGTCACTTCTCGGGCCGACTGACTCTCGCTCTGGTGGCGGCCGGTGTTGTAGCAAAAAAAATGGTAGGCAACATAAAAATTGAGGCTCGCATCAGCCAACTTGGGGGTAGCAACGAGGCCTCCGAGTGGGATGCAATCATCCAACAAGCCTCCTCGGAGGGCGACTCGGTGGGTGGCATTGTGGAGTGCAGGGCCGAGGGTGTAAGTGTAGGCGTGGGCGAGCCCTTCTTCGACTCGCTCGAAAGCTACATATCCCACCTCCTGTTTGCCATTCCGGGTGTTAGGGGTGTGGAGTTTGGCGACGGCTTCGGAGCGGCAGCGATGCGTGGCTCGGAGCACAACGACCCGATAGTCGCTCCCGACGGCACAACCGCCAAAAATGGCGCAGGAGGCATCAATGGCGGCCTTTCGAATGGCAACCCCATAGTGGTGCGTGTGGCCTTCAAGCCCACATCGAGTATAGCCCGCCCACAGCAGACGCTCAACCCCACCACAGGAGAGATAGCAACACTCTCCACCGTTGGCCGCCACGACGTCTGCATAGCTCTGCGCGGAGCAGTAGTTGTGGAGGCTGCCGTAGCAATCGCCCTCGCCGACCTCGTAGGCTAAGAATTGATAATCGAAAGTAAACAGAGAAGCGGGTTACCACAAAGTAACCCGCTTCTCTATTTATCATTTCCACAAACCTTACCACCTAACAAAAGCAGTGAGGCAGTGGACTATCCCATTAGTAAACTATCATTAGTAGGGCATTTCGGTTTCGCTATATACGCGATATGAAAGAATACTAATACTGCTCCACGCAGTCTTGTAGGCTTCAACCGCTGTGCTTGGTACATAGAATTTAACCAAATCCAAAGTCCAATTATCGCCATCTTCCCTATACTCAAACGCAGCATCGCCAAGTTGCGGAGGATTAGCGCCCTTCAAATGGACAACTTCGAGACGTTTACTATTCCAAAATGCAGCGTCTTCAATCGAAGTCACACTGCTTGGTATGGTTATCTTCTTCAGCAAATGACACGTCATAAATGCGTTCTCTCCAATAGTAACAAGTCCCTCGGGAAGTTGAACATCAACAAGACTATAGCAGCTATCAAATGTACGGTTGGGAAGAGAAGTAATACCATTGCCTATCGTTGCACTTTCAAGCGAATAACAACTTGCAAACACACCTTCATCAAGCGAAGTAACGCTATCGGGAACTACTATGCTTGTTAGCAGTGTTCTCGCAAATGCATTTGTACTAATCATCCAAACACTATTAGGAATTACAACGTTTTGCAATGACGTACAATTATAAAATGCACAAACCATAATCTTCTCTACACTATTAGGTATTGTAACACTTGCCAGCGAGGTGCAACCATAGAATGCATAATTGCCAATCGAAGTAACTCCACTTGGGATAGCTATATTTGTCAGTGCTGTGCAATTCCTAAATGCGTCGTCTCCAATCCAACGAGTTCCCTCTTTTATATTGCAAGATGAAATAGTTGTATCAACTGGTCCAACAAGATAGGTGTCGGCATATCTCACGCCATCCACAACGGGTAGCGACGTACAACCTGCAAACATAGTAGATCCTACCATAGTAGTTACTTCCTCGGGGATTGTAATACCTGACAGCGATGTGCAACCATAGAATACCTGACCCATAATCGAAGTCACCCCACTGGGGATAGTTATACTTGTCAACGCAGTGCAATTATAGAAAGCTTTCTGGCCAATGGTAGTAACCTCACCATCAAAAATCATAACACCTTCACCAGTTGTCTCATTCCACTTGCTCGAAACATAGTTTGCACCGAATACCGTTGGCGCATAAGGCTCAACCTTTGAGGTTGCAGTGTAGTTTATCTTCCAAGTTTCTGGCACAGGGTACTCAACCAACAACTCAGCCATCGGTTGGATGATATTACGCTCAATGGATACCTCGTTGGAAGTGGATTTTTGGAGTTGCTTATCATTAACGTCGGTTATGGTGATTGTGATTCCACCAGTAAATGCTGTCTCGGGCAGAACAACCCAAAATGTTGTTGCACTCTCAACAGTAGAACCAATGGTCACACCGTCGCCACAATCCAGAGTTACTGAGGTGGTTCCTTCTTCATTTACAGCAATTTCGGGAGCATCGCCATAGTGAGCTGTGATGGTAGAAGCACCGGCAATCTTCTCGTTGTTGTTTCCACTAACAGCAATGCTCTTTATGGTAATATCCTCGCCATAGAGTTTGAGTTTGAGATAACCACATACATTCTTGAAACGCAAAACGTTATCATCCTTTCCACTTGTAATAGCCACCATCGTATTTGCACCTACGCCAAATGAGTTTTCGGCATAGCTCTGCGTTGCGGGCAACTCGAAAGAGATGATACCCTCATCTGACATTGCCGTTGTCTCCCTGTATGGATAGACAGCATAGTTGTTGTTCAACTCGTTGCCAGTCACAAGGTCGGTAGTAATTTTCTTAAATACACCATTATTATCGCCAGTCTTACCATTGAACTGATACTGCAAATTGTAGGTTACAGGGAAGAACGAAATTTCATCACCAGCGTTCCAACGCAGATATTTATCCTGCTCTACATAAGTTCTTGTTTCTTCATCAAACGAAGCATAGAGTGTTTGAGGATATTCATCATCGACGGGTGCAACGATATTAGACTCTATATAATCATCACAAGCAGTTAATGCAACCAAAGTTGCTACAAATAATAAAAATCTTTTCATACTAATTTTGAAATGTTAAATTTAAGATGTTACCACTCGATAGGCTCATTCTCGCCTCCGACCGCTTCCATATCAGAAGCAGCAATTCCTTGTTCAATCATCACTTCATTCACCTCAATCTTGGGAGCGAGGTAACCCCTCTGTTCAGTTTTATTCATACGCAATTATAGTTTGAGTTAATAAATGTTCGCTCAAAACCATACGCTCCTCTATGGTGGTTGTGGTATTAAAATAAAGAAAGTGTGGAGTTGGCTTTCGTTTATCTGACGAGAGGCTCTGGAATGCCCAACTAAAAATAAACGATTACAAGACCCCACACTTGTACTTGGTAGTGCGAGGGTCGCATACCAATACAAGTGATGAGTGTCGTCGTTACCCTTTTAGTTGTGAAATTTTCCAGATTTCTCGTCAAGGATAAAAGCGAAAACACTTTCATCAAAATATGTAATGCCAAGGACACAAAAGCCCTTAGCACTACAAAGTTAGAAATTATTTCGCAAAAGACAACACTCTTTGGGGTCTTGTCTGTAAATCATACAAAAATTAGAACA
>JAGBVY010000018.1 GCA_017630115.1 Tidjanibacter sp.
CGAGGGGTTTGTGTTGCAATTCTGTCTGAGCAACTACCTGAAATTCCAGAAGTGGTCCACAGGGCCGTGGCCGTGGCCAATGGAGTAGTCGGCTCCACTAACAATGGCCTTGTTGATATACTCCTTTGCCGAGCGAGCAGCCTCCGTAAGGGCCTCACCACGAGCAAGTGCCGCAGCCAATGCCGACGAGAGGGTGCAGCCAGTGCCGTGGGTATTGGGGGTGTGGATGCGCTCCGAGGGTAGGGGGGTGAGGGTATCATCCTCGGCATTGTAGAAGTAATCAACAAGCCTCTCTTCGCTCAGGTGACCCGCTTTGAGCAGTACCGACACCCTGCCACCAAGCGAGAGTTGTCGGGCCACTGCGGGCAGAGAGTCGTTGGTTGTGATGTTTACTCCGGCAAGTATCTCGGCCTCGGGGATATTGGGTGTGATAACCCTTGCCAGAGGTAGCAGACGCTCACGCAGAGCACCTATGGCCTCCTCTTCGATGAGTCGGTGGCCCGAGGTGGATACCATAACGGGGTCGAGCACCACGTTGCCGATGTGGTACTTCTCAATAGCCTCGGCCACAATCTCCACCACCTCAGCCGAGTGGAGCATACCAATCTTCACAGCGTCGGCCCCAATATCCTCCATAACGGCCTCAATCTGTCCACGGAGTATGTCGAGTGGCACGGCGTGTACGGCCTCAACGCCGAGTGTATTCTGCACAGTTATGGCCGTAATGGCCGACGAGGCGTAGCAGCCCATTGCGCTTATGGCCTTTATGTCGGCCTGAATACCTGCACCGCCGCCTGAGTCGCTGCCGGCAATAGTGAGTACTCTATTGTAGTGTTTCATAGTTGTCATATATGGTTGGTTAGAAATGGGTGAAACCTCTCTTTTTGAATCGTGTGGGTTTGCCTGCCCTGGTCCAGACGATACCCTCGCCCTCGGTGATTGTGCCTATGTGGTAGAGCGGGAAATCCACCAGCTGTGTAATCTCGCTTGGTGCAGTCAGTAGTAGCTCGTAGTCCTCGCCTGCCGAGGCGGCAATGTCGGCTGCACGCCAACGATTGGCCTTGCATACCCTTTGGAGTTGTGGCGAGAGGGGGAGCGATTTGAGCTCTATCGTAGCTCCCACACCCGAGGCTCGGAGTATGTGGCTGAGGTCGGAGGCGAGTCCGTCGGAGAGGTCCATCATTGCTCCTACCTTGCCTGTGGCCAAGAGTTGCTGACCCTCGGCTATGCGTGGTGTTGGGCGGAGGTGTTTCTCAATGAGGTAGTCAATGTCGCCATTGCGAGTAAGATTACCCAAGAGGGCTTTCAGGCCTGCGCCCGAGTCGCCCAAGGGGCCGGTTACAAAGATGCTATCGCCAACTCTTGCACCACTACGACCCAACGCCTTGCCGTGGTCGCAACGCCCCTTCACACCCACATTTATGGCAATGTCGCGCAACGACGAGGTGGTGTCGCCACCCAACAAAGGTACTTTGTAGAGCTTGCTTATGGCGGCGTAGCCCTCTATAAACCTCTCGGCCCATTCGCCCTGAGCATCTTTGGGGAGGGCAATGGAGAGGAAGGTGGCCACAGGTATGCCACCCATTGCGGCAATGTCGCTCAGATTGACGGCGGCGGCCTTCCAACCTATATCCTCGGGTGTGGCTTTGTCGCGTAGGAAGTGGATGCCTTCGAGGAGCATATCGGTAGAGACGAGTGTGTCCTCGCCGAAGTCGGGTATGATGGCGCAGTCGTCGCCTATGCCCACCATTCCTTGGGGGACTTTGAAGTGGGTACTTATGAAATCAATCAGACTAAATTCGCCTTTCTTTGCCATAGCGAAGAGGGTGTTGTGCGGGGTGAATAGTTGTGTTGTTATTTGGCTGTGTCGGAGGGCTCGTCGCCGTAGTAGCCCCAGTTCCAGAAGGCCCACTCATACTCAGCAGCAATCAGGTAGGCCTCTCTCATCTTCTCTCGTTCCTCCTCGGTGGCCTCTTGGGCTATGCGGTCGCAGAGGTCGAGAATGAGTTTTGTGCCCTCGGTGAAGTCGGCCGAGGCGTAGGTAGCCACCCATTCGGCATAGGGGTTGGGATTGGGGTTGCGGTGACGCCAGATGTAGAGTCCCACCTCGTTGTAAATCCACATACAAGGTAGCATTGCGGCCATAGCCAGCGCCAACGAACCACTCTCGATGTGGCTACGGGTGTGGGCCATATAGCCTTTGGTAACCACCGAGGCCTCCACAGCCGTATCTATACCGAAGCGCTCAATCAGCAGATTGTGCATTGCTCCCTCGGCCTCCATACCCTCTTTGGCGTAGGCGCGGAACATCTCTCTCATCTGCTCATTGGGCATCATATCGGCAAGCAAGAACATCTCCTCGCCGTAGTTTTTGATGTAGATTTCGTCTTGTGCGATGTATCTTACAAACTTCTCGGTGGCCAGCGAGCCGTCGGCAAGCTCTTTGATGAATGGGTGAGCTATGATGCGCTCATAGATTGGGAGTGAAGCCTCCCACACTTTTTTTGTCCAACTCATAGTTGCTATCTGGTTATTGATTATTGTTCTAAGTTCTTCGGCTGCTTTGCGGGGCGAGGGCGCTGCACAAATGGCCGATACGACAGCCACGCCGTCGGCGCCAGCCTCTATAACATCTCCTATCGTGGAGGCGTTCATACCTCCAATCGCCACCGTTGGGTGCAGGGTTTGAGCCACAGCCTTGCGTAGCCCCTCCAATCCGAAGGGCTGGGCGGTATCTTGTTTGGTGGGTGTGCCATAGACAGGAGAGATACCAATGTAATCTACGTCCAACGCACCTGCCCTTTCCACATCCTCCATATTCTCCACCGAGAGTCCGATGATTTTATTTGGCCCGAGTAGTCGGCGGGCGTCGTCATAGGCCATATCGCTCTGACCAATGTGGAGCCCGTCGGCATCGGCTGCCAGAGCCACGTCGGCTCGGTCGTTGATGATGAGGGGTATGCCTGCGGGGGCAAGTAGAGTTTTGAGCCTACGGGCCAGAGCAACAAACTCACCTGTGGGGGCATCCTTCTCGCGCAGTTGTACCATAGTAACGCCGCCCTCAATGGCAGCGCCAACCACCTCCTCCAAACTCCTGCCACCACAAAGGGTTCTGTCGGTTACAAGGTAGAGCCTAAGAGCCGATTTTATTTTCTCTCTATTCACACTTTATCGGGGGTTAAATTATACAATTCATCAAGGAAGGCCACCTGCATCGAGCCGCTACCCTTTGATATGGCCGCAGCCCTCTCGCCGGCAAGACTCATCGTGGCCATAGCTGCTGTGGCTGCAACCATAGGGTCGCTCTCTACTGCCACAAATGCTCCCACCAGAGAGCTAGCCGTGCAGCCCATAGCTGTGACAGAGGTCATAATGGCATCGCCACCCTCCACCGTATAGAGCTCCTTGCCGTTGGTGATGTAGTCGGTGGGGCCACTTACAACCACCGTAGCTCCCGAGCTTAGAGCCAACCTCTTGGCTGCATCAACAGCGTCGTGGCTCTGGGCACTGCTATCCACCCCTTTGCTACGCACCGAAGCATCCACAAGTGCCATAATCTCGCTGCCATTGCCTCGGATGATGGTGGGGTGGCACAACTCTATAAGTCGCAGTGCGGTGGCGGTACGTCCGGAGGTAGCACCCGCACCTACGGGGTCGAGAACAATGGGTACACCCCTCTTGTGGGCGGCCACGCCGGCTATCTCCATAGCCTCAATCCACTCCCCATCGAGCGTACCTATATTTATAACAAGCGCACCCGCAATGGAGACCATCTCTTCCATCTCATCTTTCCAGTGTGCCATAACGGGCGACGCACCGATGGCAAGCAAGGCGTTGGCCGAGTTGTTCATTGCAACGTAGTTGGTGATGTTGTGCACCAGAGGACTCTTCTCCCTGACAGCAGCAATAGCAGAACGCAACTGCTTGGTGGTGATTGTAGTTTTCATAGTAGTGAGTACTGTTTTATGGTTAAAAAATAAAAATCCGTATCCCCCACAACGCTAGGAATACGGCCACAAAACACGTTCTTCTCCTTCTGGTCATCTCTACAACCCTCGCCTCTACTGATGTGGCTTAGGCGCTCCTAAAAGAGAGAACTCCAAATAATTGTTACCGTTTCCCTGCGCTGTCATTATACATATCAGGTTCAGAGGGTATCTTCTCAGCCAAGCCACCTTTTGGCGGGGTTGGCACCCCTAACAGCACCACAAATATAACACAAATAGCCGTAGGTTGTATCATCTGCCAAAACTTTTTTCTGTGGCACAGAGTTTGCAACTCTTCCCAATGTCCAATTTTGTTTTATTTAATCACAACCTAAAAACACTTTTTTACCATTATGGCATCAATCGTAAGACGTAATCAGGGCTGGGTTCCCTCGCTTTTTAGCGACCTGCTCCCCGCCGAGTGGCTCGATGGTCGAGGCGCTGGCGTGACACCCGCAATCAATGTTAAGGAGAACAAGAAAGAGTACACCGTTGAGGTGGCTGCACCGGGCTTGACCAAAGAGGATTTCTCGGTCCACTTGAACGACCAAAACGACCTCGTGGTGACCCTCGAAAAGCGTGCCGAGTGCCACGACGAGGATAAGGAGTGTCACTACCTGCGTCGTGAGTTTTCCTACTCGAAGTTTCAGCAGACAATGCTCTTGCCCGAGGATGTCGATAGGGGCAAAATAGAGGCCGAGGTTGAGCGAGGTATTCTCCACATCCATCTGCCCAAGCGACCTGAGGCAGAGAGGAAGCACGAGCAGCGTAAGATTGATATCAAATAGACGTCTAACGTCTAAGGTCTAACGTCTAAC
>JAGBVY010000019.1 GCA_017630115.1 Tidjanibacter sp.
AACCCTCTTTGGGGCCAAGTCCTTCGGCCCTCTCGCGTGGGGGGTCGCTACAAAGCACCCTAAAACCCCAACTGCGAGCATACTCCGCCACAAGCGAGCCAACGTGACCGACACCCACAACACCGAGAGTTTTCTCCTCGGGCTGCCATCCTTGCTTGGCACTAAGGTGGGCCAATGCAGCCGACACCCATTGGAGCACGGCACGCGAGTTGCATCCTGCGGCACTCGTAAAGGTCACTCCGCGCGAGGCCAAATAGGGCTGGTCGATATGGTCGTAGCCAATTGTGGCAGTGCCTACGAATTTCAACTTTTCGGCCCCACTCAACAATCGTTCATCACAACGAGTGCGAGTACGCACCACAAGCGCATCTACGTCGGCAACATCACTCTGAGTAAACCAACGGCCATCGGCCACTACCACCTCGGCATAGGGGGCTAAAACTTCGGCCACATAGGGAACAAAACTATCTACTAATACTTTCATAACGGGCAAAGATACGAAATTGTCGCGTGAAAATGGCACTCTCAGCTCTCTTTTTCGCCGAAATTATTGTGCAGTGGAACAACTATCAAAATGTTTGACTACCTTTGTGTGGCAATTTTGGCCCACACAACCACATTTGTTCCAATAGAAAAGATTAGCAAATCAACCACATACCAAAACAAGAATGTCGTTCTACACCAAAATAGTTCGCCCTCTGCTCCACATCTTCCCTACCGAGAGTGTGCGTAACTTCTCGCTCTCGGCACTGCGCATCTTCGGAGGCTCACAACTGGGCGAGTGGATGCTGAGTAAAATCTACGGCTACCGCCACCCTTCGCTCGAACGCGAGGTCTTTGGAGTGAGGTTTCGCAACCCGATAGGTGCAGCCGCAGGTATCGACCGCGACGCACGCCTCTATCGCCAACTCGGCTCGCTCGGATTTGGTTTTGTTGAGATTGGCACCATCACCCCCAAGCCTCAGAGTGGCAACTTGCGTCCTCGAATGTTTCGCCTACCACGCCATAAGGCCTTGCTGCATCGTATGGACCACCCCAATTGCGGCATCGAAAAGGCTATCGACCACCTGCGTCGTCGTGCTCACGGGCGCAAGGTGGTAGTTGGAGCAAACATTGCCGTTGGCTCAATCTGCCCGCCCGAAAATGCCGCAAAGGAGTATCTGCGTACTTTCCGACCTCTATATCAATATGTGGAGTATTTCACCGTAAACATCTGGACTCTGATTGGTAGCGGAGAGGAGTATGGTCCCGAACACAAAGAGCTTATTGAGGAGGTTTTGGAGGCTATGTTTGAGTTCCGACGTGGTCAGAACGACTACCGCCCCATACTGCTGAAACTCTCGCCCGATTGGAGTCAGCAGATTGTAGATGATATGGTATCCATATTGATTGACACTCCCCTCGACGGATTGGTAGTAAGCGACTGCTCAAAACAATACGAAACAGCTCTCACCCCAAAAGCACGCGCCCAAATGACCGACTGCCTGATGGGAGGCTCACCACTTTTAGACCGCACCGAAGAACTCATACGCTATGTTTGCAGCAAGATGGATTACAGCTATCCGGTAATTGGCGTGGGAGGCGTTATGAGCGCTCACGACGCCCAACGACTACTCGATGCGGGTGCGAGTCTTGTGCAATGCTACTCGGCTCTTGCCTATGAAGGCCCAGCCTTTGCGGGTCGCATCTGCCGTCAGATGGCTGCCCCTGCACGAGCCGCCGAAAAGGCAGCAAGAGCCACACGCAAGAGCGCAAAATAAATTCCTAAGATTGAGATAACTACACCACAATTTTTGACTATGCAAGCCGACATCATTACCATAGGCGATGAGATTCTCATTGGCCAGATTATCGACACAAACTCGGCGTGGATTGCCGCACGTCTGGGCGAGGTAGGCATACCCATCCGACGCAAATACTCCATCGGCGACCGCAGGGAGGAGATACTCGACGCCGTTGGGGGATCTATGCTCCACAGCGAACTGACAATCATCACAGGCGGACTCGGTCCCACAAAAGACGACATCACCAAAAAAGTCTTGGCCGAGCTATTCTCATCGCCCCTTGTGCGCCACGAGGATACTTACAACCGCGTGGAGCGAATGATGGCCGCACGAGGCATCGAGTTCAACGCCCTCAACCAGTCGCAAGCACTTGTACCAGAGTGCTGTACGGTGCTAACAAATCACAAGGGTACAGCACCGGGAATGTGGTTTGAGAAGGATGGAAGGGTTGTGGTTTCGCTCCCCGGAGTACCTTTCGAGATGGAGGCCCTAATGAGCGAGAGCGTACTGCCTAAGTTGCAAGAACACTTTGCACTCGAAGCAGTCGTTCATCGCACCCTTATCACCTATGGAATGGCCGAAAGTATGTTGGCCGAGCATATAGCCTCGTGGGAAGAGGCTCTGCCATCGCACATCCGTTTGGCCTACCTCCCCTCCCCCTCGCAACTGCGACTGCGATTGTCGGCCTACAATGTCGATAGAGAGAGGGCCGAGCAGGAGATTGACAAGCAATTTGAGCGTCTTCTGCCGTTGTTGGGCGACATCTTTGTTGGTTGGGAAGATGAGACTGTGCAGAGTGCCGTTGCCAAGATGCTCATCAAGCGAGGCGAAACTCTCTCGGCCGCCGAAAGCTGCACCGGAGGTACAATCAGCGCCAAGTTTACAGCTATGAGTGGAGCTTCGGAGTACTACTGGGGCGGCGTGGTCAGCTACGACAATAGCGTCAAAGAAAATGTGCTTGGCGTCAGTCGCCACAACCTCGACACCTATGGCGCTGTAAGCGAACAAGTTGCGCGCCAAATGGCTGAGGGTGTAAGGCGTCTTTGTGGCACCACCTACGGCATTGCCACCACCGGCATTGCAGGCCCAACGGGAGGCACTCCCGACAAGCCCGTTGGCACAGTGTGGATGGCCGTAGCTACCCCCACGAAAACCATAGCCAAAGTTGTGCAGCACGGCAAAATAAGGGCCGTAAACATCGAACGTGCAGCCACCGCCGCAATCAACCTCCTGCGCCTTGAATTACAGAAAATGGATGATGAAAAATAGAAGAAAAGGGCTTCCGAAAGAGGCCCTTTTTTATGTTATTTCGTCTTATTGTTTGACATATTGCGGTAGTGCTTGGGAGTGACACCCTCGTGGCGTTTGAAATACTGACCAAAGAAGGAGGGATTGGCAAAATTGAGCTCGGCAGAAATCTGTTGCACAGTAAGATCCGACGAACTAAGCAGCGTGCGAGCATAGAGCATAACAGCCCTATCTACCCACTCCACAGGCGAGTATCCCGACACCTTCCTCACCACCACCGACAAATACTTTGGCGTAATGCAAAGTCTATCGGCATAAAAGCCTATATCACGATGAGTGGAGGCGTTCTCTTCGACCAATTTGAGGAATTGCTGACACAAACACCCCTGACGTGTAGGGCACTGACGTACAGCAGCATTGCTCGTTTTGTGTTGTAAGTAGAAGGAGTGTATCTCGTAGCTAAGGACCATAAGCAAGCTCTTCGAAATCTCCTCGCCAAAGGGGTGAGGCTGAGATTGTTTGCGTTTGAGCACTTCGCAGAGTTCCACAATAGTGGAGAGCTGCTCGTCGCTAATGCTAAGAACAGGATTGTCGGAGATGTGGACAAAACTCCTTACCACCTCACTCATCTGTATGTTCATCAGAAACTTCATATCGACCGCCAGAGCATAGCCCAAAAAGTCGTCGGAGGAGGCTGTACTATTCACCACCGTATTGGGTAGGATGGTTAGCATATCGCCCTTGGCAATGTTGTGGGGATGGTCGTTGATAACAACACTGCCATTGCCTCGCAGGCAGACACAAATAGCACCCAGCTTTATGCGAGCTGGTTCGGTGGTGGTGACTGTTTTCGACTGGGAATCTATCATCATACACTCAAACAGAGAGTTGCCCAGCGACTCGGTAGTGACAATTGGGAGGTTAAATGACTTCATAATTTATCGTTTGGTTGGGTTAATTACACATTTTCTACACCGATTTCCGAAGCGAAACTATCCTATCTTTCCTCTGGTCGATGTTCAAATCTAACCCACAACACCCAACATTTATTGCCCTAAGGCGACATTTTGAACATTTATAGACTACTTTCCAACATATCGCCAACCGAGCCACCAAGACATAAAAAATCAACCCCAAAGGGGATTGCAATTTGGTATTTCGGAAAAAGGTTGTATATTTGTAGGCTATTCGCGCACACTCGCCCCTGCGTGGGAGAGAAGAAGCGATTTGATTAGAGCAAATTATCTTAACACACATAAACACATTTACAAACAATTTTCTTCTATTATGACAAACGTAAAAAGAGTCTATACCTTTGGCGACAGGAAGGCTGAGGGTAATGGTAAAATGAGAGAGTTGCTTGGCGGTAAGGGTGCAAACCTTGCAGAGATGAACCTGCTCGGTATGCCCGTGCCTCCCGGATTCACCATCACCACCGAGGTTTGTAGCGAGTACTACAAAGAGGGTGAGGCTAAGGTAATCGAGCTTATCAAAGCTGAGGTTGAGGCCGCAATCAAGAACATCGAGGAGTCCACCGGTATGAAGTTTGGTGGCGAGGTATCGCCCCTGTTGCTCTCGGTTCGTTCGGGTGCACGCGCTTCGATGCCCGGTATGATGGATACTATCTTGAACTTGGGTATGAACGACCAAGCTGTTGAGGCTGTGGCTGCTCGCTCGGGCAACGCTCGCTTCGCTTGGGACTCCTACCGCCGTTTCGTACAGATGTACGGCGACGTAGTTTTGGAGATGAAACCCGCTTCCAAACAGGACATTGACCCCTTTGAGGCTATCATCGAGGAGGTAAAAGAGGAGAAGGGCGTTAAGAACGACGCTGAGCTCACCGCCGAGGACTTCAAAGAGTTGGTTATCCGTTTCAAGAAAGCCGTTAAGGAGCAGACCGGCAAAGACTTCCCCGTTGATCCTTGGGAGCAGCTTTGGGGTGCTATCTGCGCTGTATTCCGCAGCTGGATGGACGAGAGGGCTATTCTCTACCGCAAACTCAACAACATTCCTCAGGAGTGGGGTACCGCAGTTAGCGTTATGGCAATGGTATTCGGTAATATGGGTGAGAACTCGGCTACCGGCGTTTGCTTCTCGCGTGACGCTGCTACCGGTGAGAACATCTTCAACGGTGAGTACTTGGTAAACGCTCAGGGTGAGGACGTGGTTGCAGGTATCCGCACTCCCCAGCAGATTACCCTCGAAGGTTCGCGTAGGTGGGCTAAGGCTCAGAACATCGACGAGGCTACTCGCGCTGCTCAGTTCCCCTCGTTGGAGGAGGTTATGCCCGAGGTTTACAAAGAGCTTTGCGACATCAAAGACCACTTGGAGAGCTACTTCAAAGATATGCAGGATATGGAGTTCACCATTCAGGACGGCAAACTCTGGATGCTCCAAACTCGTAACGGCAAACGTACCGGTGCCGCTATGGTTAAAATTGCAATCGATATGTTGGAGGAGGGCCTGATTGACGAGCAGACCGCAGTTCTCCGTCAGGAGCCCGAGAAACTCGACGAGTTGCTCCACCCCGTATTCGACAAAAAGGCTATCAAGAACGCCAAGGTTATCACCAAGGGTCTGCCCGCCAGCCCCGGTGCTGCTACTGGTCCCGTTGTATTCTTCGCTGAGGACGCCGAGAAATACCTCAACGAGCACGGTGTTAAGGCTATCTTGGTTCGTATCGAGACTTCGCCCGAGGACTTGAAGGGTATGCTTGACGCTGCCGGTATCCTTACCGCTCGCGGTGGTATGACCTCGCACGCAGCCGTAGTTGCTCGTGGTATGGGTAAATGCTGCGTTTCGGGTGCAGGTGAGTTGAAAATCGACTACAAGACTCGCACCATCGAGATTGACGGTCTTGTAATCAAAGAGTTCGACTGGATTAGCTTGAACGGTTCGACTGGTGAGGTTTACCTCGGTCAGGTTGCAACCAAAGAGGCTGAGCTTAGCGGCGACTTCGCTAAACTTATGGACCTTACTACCAAATATGCACGTCTGAAAGTACGCACCA
>JAGBVY010000001.1 GCA_017630115.1 Tidjanibacter sp.
ATTATGATTAACTTCTACTTCTAAAAGAGGTATTCCAATATAAGAAGAGCCGTTGCCCCACACTTGGGACAACGGCTCTTTTATTATGCTAACGACCAATAGCTAAATGCTAACGGCTAAAAGATAAGGTACGCTAACCACGCAAGGAGCCAAGCCACAGCCGTATTATAGTATTATATATAATGGTAAACCACCTCCGAGTTTACTTTGGCGTAAATGAGAAGGTGGTTTATCGCAGGGCAACGCAGTAGTCGCCCGCAAGATGTGCTCGCAAACTATATGGTTTTCTGCTCCGGCAACTTAATACGACTTCCGAACAACAAATCAGCCTCGGGGAGATAATTCTTGCCACAACCACTGCGAGGGAAGAAGGTAAGCTCGCCAAAGTAAATTTTACCCTTTATGTTGTACAAATCAACCCTCAGGTAGGGCACGCCCTTCGACAAGCGGGCGGCAATCTCAAACATCTGGTCCATATTTTCGGGCTTGGGCACAGTGAACCCCTCAGGGGCTTCGGCACCACGACGATTGTAGCGCATAAGATTCCAGTCGCGGTCGAAGAAGTAGAACTTCGTATCGCCCGAGGCCCTATCATAACAGAGCATCACATCGGTAGATACTCCGTCGTAGCACGAAAACTTGTAGTCTTTCAGCTCAAAACCACTCTCATCAACCATATACTCTTCGGCCAAGATGCGAGGCTTGATGTTTTTGTAGGGCCACTCGCGGTATTTGAGGTAGTAGCTACGACCAAGCGAGGCGGTGAGCTTCTTGCGTGCAGCCTCAATGTCGAAGTTGGATTTGTCGGTGCAGATGACTACACTCTTGCTATCGTGGGTAGGTTTGAGGACAAACTGATTGGGCAGCGCGTCGAAGTCGATATCCTCGAAGCGTTCCCAGACACCCAACGTGGGGATTATGTACTCCTCGCCAATGATTGAAGCCACATACTCTTTGGCCGAGATTTTATCGACCATTGCAGTGTACTCAGGCTGGTGGTTATAGACTTTCAGCCATTGGAGTTTCTCGTTGAAGGTCTTGGGGTTGTCGAGATTCAGGGGGTAGCCCATATCGCGATAGAACATCATCTTGACAAAGTGGTCGTCGGCCACAGGGAAGATTGGGTGCAGGCGCATACGGATTTTATAGAGAAAGCGCTTGATGATAAAGCCTAATTTGCGTGCCATAGTTAATAGTGATAATAATTGGCCTAAAATGATTTTTAGCGTCACAAAGGTAGCCATATTTTGTCACACTCCAAAAAAATCAATACCTTTGCCCTACGGACAACAACAGATAAAACTATATAATAAAAGATAAGAGTTATGATTGAGATTGGAACACGACACACAAGCTGCACTATTGTAGATAGCTCGAAAGTGGCCAGCGCCGTAGGCTCAGGTGGCCTCGATGTATTTGCAACCCCCTCTATGGTGGCACTTATGGAGCACGCTGCAATGACCGCCGTAGCCCCCTTCCTTGCCGAGGGCGACACAACCGTTGGCGGCTATATAGCCACAAGCCACCTTGCCCCCTCGCCCATTGGCGCAACCATTGAGGCTGAGGCTGTGGTTACAGCTGTTGATGGACGCAAAATTGAGTTTGAGGTGGAGGCTCGCTGCGGTGAGCAACTCCTCGGCAAAGGCACCCACACCCGTTTTATTGTCAATGCCGCTAAGTTTATGTCGAAGTTGCTCTAATAGACTCCGGCTTATTGCGTACAAAAAACTCTGCCACCGATTCGGTGGCAGAGTTTTTTTTATTTTAGGCTACAACACCACAAGGAGTGTCACAACAGAAACGATTGTCCAAAGGCACACACCCAAAATGAGCGGTCCTGCCCCCACCTTCTTGATTGCCCCAAGCGAAAGGCCACAACCTATCAGAAACAGAGTAACACTCAGGGCCTTACGAGCCAACACTACCACCCACTTGGTAATCGTCTCGGGAATAGGCAAGTAGGTATTGGCCACCATTGCCAAGATGAAAAAGAGGATAAACCACGGTATGGCAATCTTTTTGCCCTTAGAGCGAAATACCCAAATAGAGGCAAGCGCCAGAGGGAATATCCACAGAGCACGGGTGAGTTTGATAGTCGTAGCCACCTGCAAAGCCTCCTCGCCATAGGCAGCACCCGCACCCACAACCGAACTGGTGTCGTGGATGGCAATGGCAGCCCAAGTGCCAAACTGTTGTTGGCTAAGTCCGAGAGCCTCGCCAATAGGAGGGAAGATAAAGAGGGCTATGGCGTTGAGTATGAAAATTGTGGCCAAAGCAAGCGAAGTGTCGTTGTCGTCGGCATCGATAATTGGAGCTACGGCAGCAATGGCGCTACCACCACAAATAGCTGTGCCCGAAGATATTAGGTAGGCATTCTTGGGATTCACCCTCAGCAACTTGCCGAGCAACACGCCAACAATCATCACACCCACAACCGACACAATCGTAAAGAGCATACCCTCCTTGCCGGCAGCCAGAGAGGCGTGGAAATTCATACCAAATCCCAATCCGACAACGGCTGCTTGGAGCAGATATTTCGACACTTTTTTGTTACTCTTGGCATAAGGAGCGCCTATGGTGAGCGCCAGTGCAATGCCCATAAAGAGCGCCAGAGCAGGTTTGACCCACAGCGCTCCAATAGCACAGAGCCAATAACACATACGGCGCAAGGTGGCAATCATACGTTCGTGTTGCCACTCTTTGATTGATTGTTGTTCGTTCATAGCAAATTTGTGGTTTGTTTGGAGAGCAAAGATACGAATTGAAAATGGAAAATGGAAAGTTGAAAGTTTTTTAACTTAGATTGGTAGGCCGTAGGTGGCACTCTTTCAACTTAGGTCATTAGACCTTAGACGTTAGACCTTAGACAAAAAAATTGTGGCACTCATTTTGCGCATAGGGCACTAGAAGGCACGTCGGTGGAGAAAACCACTAATAAAGCCGACGGCAAAGTTTAACCAAAATCAACAATGTATTATGAAAAAACTTCTTCTCGTTGCTGCCGCTGCACTCTTGTCGCTCGGCACAATCTCGGCCCAAGGTTGGGCGTGGGGTCCCAAAGTGGGTGCGACCTTTGCAACCGCCAACGGCATTGCCGATGCAAAAATCATCCCCGGCCTCTCGGCAGGTCTCTTCTTTGAGAGCGTCGCCTGCAACTGGTTTGTTATCGAGAGCGACCTGCTCTTCTCAATGCAGGGCTTCAAAGTCGAGAACGACAATGTGGATGCCTCGGTGAGGCTCAACTACATCTCGATGCCTATCCTCGGCAAGTACTACCTTATCGACGGACTGAACCTACAAATGGGCGCATCGTTTGACTATCTGGTCCACACGGGCGCTAAGGTGAAAGATGTAGAGGTCGATTTGGATGGCGACTTCAACAAGTTCAACATCCAACTCCTTGCAGGCTTGGCTTACGATTTCGACTTCGGTATGGTTGTCGAAGGTCGCTACCGCTATGGACTCACTCCCCTCACCCCCGAAGCCGAGGATGTCTATTCGGGTATGCTGCAAATATCGCTCGGCTGGCGATTCTAACCTCCTCGTCAAGGCCATAAAAAGTTAGGGCGACCCTCTCAAAAAGGGTCGCCCTACTCTATTTGTATGAATAGCTGACGCTTAGTAGCCGAGAATACGCATCATCGAACGGTAGCTCTGCTCCTTGGCAAAGAGGCGTGTGTAGTATTCGCCAGTCTCCTTGTCGATGTCGATGAGGATATGTTTGGGTGCAGGAGTGAGGCAGTGTTGGATACCACCAAAGCCACCCACCGACTCCTGATAGGCGCCCGTATGGAAGAAACCTACATAGAGGGGCTCCTCCTCGTCGAGCTTGGGCAGAAAGACCGCATTGGAGTGCGACTCACCACTATAAAAGTCCTCACTGTCGCAAGTCAAACCGCCAAGGAAAACACGCTGGTACTCCTTATCCCAATGGTTGATGGCCAAAAGAGGATAGCGCTGGTCGATACCCCAAATGTCGGGCAGGGTGGTCATAAACGAGCTGTCGATCATATACCAACGCTCCCTATCGTTCTGCTGCTTCTGATTGAGCACCGAGAAGAGTGTTGCACCGCTCTCGCCAACAGTAAACGAACCAAACTCTGTAAAGATATTGGGCTCTTCCACACCATTTAGATTGCAGTTGCTCTTGATTTGTGCAACGATTTCTTCGGCCATATACTCGTAGTCGTAGTCGAAGTTGAGCGAGTTCTTAATTGGGAAACCACCACCAATATTGAGGCTATCCAAGTCGGGACATATCTTCTTCAACTCGCAATAAACCTGAATACACTTATTGAGCTCGTTCCAGTAGTAGGCCGTATCCTTCATACCCGTATTGATGAAGAAGTGGAGCATTTTGAGCTTAAACTTCTTGTTGGGTTTGATACGCTTTTTATAGAACTCAACGATGTCGTTGTAGCGAATACCAAGCCTCGAAGTGTAGAAATCAAACTTAGGCTCCTCCTCGGCCGCAATGCGAATACCGAGCTTGCAAGGCTTCTCCACTTGACCCTCCAACTGATCCAACTCCTCCTTATTGTCGAGCACAGGAACGGTATTTTCAAAGCCCGAGTTAATCAGAGAAGCTATATTCTCTATATACTGCAAACGCTTGAAACCATTGCAAACCACATACATATCCTTATTTATAAGACCCTGCTCGTAGAGCGCATTGATGATGTGGATGTCGTAAGCCGAAGAGGTCTCCAAGTAGATGTCGTTTTTCAGCGCCTCTTCGAGCACAAACGAAAAATGCGACGACTTGGTGCAGTAGCAATAGTTGTAGCTACCCTTATAGTCCACCTTTGCCATAGCCACATTAAAGAGTCGCTTGGCGCGCTGAATCTGCGAGGATATTTTGGGCAGGTAGGTAATTTTCAGCGGCGTACCATACTGCTTAATAATATCCATCAGTGGAACATTGTGAAAGTAGAGCTCGTTATCTTCAACCGAAAATTCATTCTGTGGCCAATCGTAAGTTTGCTCAATGAGATCTGTGTACTTGTTCTTCATTTTTCCAAAAAACAATTAAGGTTTACAATCCAACTTAGCTACTTTGAAAAATTTTTCGCAAAGTAATCGACTTACTTTCTCGAAACTTTCATAATGCAAAACAAATAAATCTTTTTCACATAATCAACGATTGGGGCAAAATAATGTCAATTTTGTCATATTTTCTGACTTTTTGGCAGATAATTCAATAATAATAGCTATTTTTGGGAGTTATTTCTGTATATAAACAAATCATCATAGAGCTATGACAACCAAAATTAGCGCAATCATCGCGCAATACATCAAAAGCGAAACAAGGCTTATAATCCCCGAAGTGGGCACCCTCATCCGTCGCAAGGAGAGTGGAGAGATTGTCTTTATGGAGATGCTCAAAAAGAACGACGGCACACTCGTAGGTCTGGTGGTAAACATCCTCGATGTAAGCCCCAGCAAGGCAGGCGAGATTGTGGGTCGCTACATCCGCACCATAAAGAGTCAGCTCTCTACGAGCAAGAAGTTTATTCTCGATGGCGTTGGTGTGCTACTTGCACGTCCCGACGGCAGCGTCGATTTTTCGTTCAATCCTTTTGCTCAGACACTCCCCGGCACCGAGGATGATGAGTATGGCTACTTAGACGAGCCTACCCCCCAGCCCACCGTAGAGAAAGAGGAAACGACTCCCGAAGTGGCCGAGGATGAAACCAAGCAAGAGGCTACCAAGGAGCCAGAGTCGCAGCCCAAAGAGGAGGTGAAGGTAGTTGAGCCCGCTCCTAAGCCAAGCGCAAAGCCCGAGGAGAGCAACGTGGAGGTGCTTGAAGATGAGATTCCTCAGCCCAAACCCGAGCCAAGACCTCAGCCACAACCCAAGCCTCAACCCAAACCTCAACCCACACCTCAGCCCAAACCTCAGCCCACACCCAAGAGAGTGATTGATGCTTTCGGCGAAGAGCCTGAGGTGAAAGCACCCGTCAAGCCCAGCGCCCCCAAAGTGCAGCCCCGTCAACTTCGTAAGAAGCTCGACCCGATAACCATCGTGGCTCTTGTGGCTGTGGCTATGGCTATTGCCGCATTCATTTGGGGCTTAGTGCCTTCGGGTGATCGCCTTGAAGTGGAAGTGGAACAGGCTGTGGAGGTTATAGAGTAGTGCCAACAAGTGCCACTACAACCGATTTAAGAATTTACAACTAATAGAGAATGGTTGATCTATTTTCAATAAAACAACGCTTTGGTATCATTGGCAATAGCGAGCCACTAAATAGGGCCATTGAGATGGCCGTAAAGGTCGCACCAACCGACCTAACGGTACTTATCACGGGCGAGAGCGGTGTGGGTAAGGAGTTCTTCCCACAGATTATCCACCAGCACTCCTCGCGCAAACACCAGAAATATGTGGCTATCAACTGCGGAGCAATACCCGAAGGTACGATTGACTCGGAGCTTTTCGGCCATGAGAAGGGTTCGTTTACGGGCGCTATTGAGGCCCGCAAAGGCTATTTCGAGGAGGCCGACGGAGGTACGCTATTTCTCGACGAGGTGGCCGAGTTGCCACTCTCAACTCAGGTGCGCCTATTGAGGGTGCTCCAAACGGGCGAGTTTCTGCGCGTGGGTTCGGCCAAACCACAGAAAACCAATGTCAGGGTGGTGGCTGCAACAAACATCAATCTTGTGCAGGCCATTGCCGACGGCAAGTTCCGCGAGGACCTCTACTACCGTCTGGCCACCGTACCCATTGCCGTACCACCCCTGCGTCAGCGCAAGGAGGATATTCACCTGCTTTTCAGAAAATTTGCTTCGGATGTGTCGATAAACTGCAAGATGCCCACCATAACCCTCGACGAGGCAGCGCGCACAATGCTCGAAAACTACTACTGGAAGGGCAACATACGTCAGCTCAAAAATGTGGCCGAGCAGATATCTATCCTCGAACCATCGAGGCTTATTACTGAGCAGACACTGAGCCACTATTTGCCAATGGAGGGTGTTGGTTCAACGCCCATTGTTGTGGGCGGCGCTCCCTCGGAGGATTTCTCCAACGAACGCGAACTACTCTACAAGGTGCTCTACGATATGAGGCGCGATTTGACCGACGTAAAACGTATGCTTATGGAGGTTATGAGCGGCTCAACAACCCCATCGCCCTACGACGAGCCTCGTGGTGGAGGGTCGGTAGCGGGCTATCTGCCCTCGTCAAACAGCTACGCACCCGAACCTCAGGAGACCATAGGCGAAGAGGTTTTCGACGAGCCCACGCGCCCACTCTCCAAGGAGGATATGCAGCGTGAGGCCATTGTCAGAGCTCTGCGTCATACGGGTGGCAAACGTAGAGAGGCCGCCAAGGAGCTCTTTATGAGCGAGAGAACATTGTATAGGAAAATTAAAGACCTCGGTATAGATGAAATTTAATAAGTTTGCATTTGTAGCAATCGTGGCGTTCGTTATGGGCGCTGCAAGTGGCTGTACGGTAAAATACTCATTCTCGGGCGCTTCCATACCATTGGAGGCAAAGACAGTGAGTGTACCCTATTTCCCCAACAACGCTCCTATGGTTGCGCCCACTCTGAGCTCGACAATCACTGAGGCTCTGCAAGATAAGTTTGCACGTCAGACCAAGTTGCAGCTTGTCGATTCGGGAGGCGATTTGGCCTTTGAGGGTGAGATTTCCAACTACACCTCCACCCCTGCGGCCATCACCTCAGCCGAGACGGCGGCAATGAACCGACTAACCATTACGGTTAAGGTGAAGTTTACCAACGTCTATGAGCCTCAGAACAACTACAACAAGTCGTTCAGCGCCTTTGCCGAATACGACGCCAACCAACTCTTGCAGGACATTCAGGACCAACTCATTACGGAGATTTGCGAACAACTCGTGCAAGATATTTTCAATGCCGCCGTGGCCAACTGGTAGTAACCCACAAACAGAATCTTAGACTATGAGTCAGATAGTAAATTTATGGTCGGGAGTGGCCACCACCACACTCAAAGAGATAGCGCTCAGGTATCCGTGGTGGGGGGCGGTGAAGATGGCACTACACAATAGGGGCGAGAAGATTGAGGACAGCATACTCTATGCTACCAAACTGCGCCAACGAATGAGCCCCGCAGCGCCCGCATTGAAGCAGATTGACGCCGCCGAATTTCAACGTAGCTCGACGCTCTCCATAATAGACGATTTTCTGCTCGAAGGCGAACATCGTATAACCATCGGGGAGGCCACCACCGACGAAGAGTTGTCGCCAATGGGCCAGTCAGATGAGGATGAAGAGGAGTTTGTGAGCGAAGAATTGGCAGAAATTTATGCAAAACAGCACCTTTTTGACCTCGCAATTGAGATATATCAAAAATTAAGTTTGCAAGATTCACAAAAAAGTATTTATTTTGCCGAACTTATTGAGGAGCTAAAACAAAAGCAGCTCGAAGAAAGACAATAAAAATAATTAAATACAACAACACAATGTACACATTTCTTGTAATTTTGATTCTTATCGCCAGCATCCTGCTCGTATTGTCGGTGTTGGCTCAGAGCCCCAAGAGCGGTATGGCAGCAAACTTTGGCGCATCGAACCAAGTAATGGGCG
>JAGBVY010000020.1 GCA_017630115.1 Tidjanibacter sp.
GACTCCACCAACTGACTACTCACTACCCTCAGCGGGGTGAGAGCCCCATCAGAGCCAACAAGCCACACTCTGGGCGAGCAGGCTATACCACCAACTCGGTCTAACTGCGCTCGGGACAAGTGACCGCTCTGAACACTCAGCTCGTGCCACCCCTCCACAGCGAGAGAGGTCGTGCCCGAGGGGAGCCTACACTCCGAACGCGAGGAGCAAATCTGCTGCTCTATGGGGGCGGAGAAGGTGTGGTAGTCGATGAAGCCGTCGGCATTGAGCCAAGCGAGCCTCACCGCCGAGCGAGGGTGTTGGGCGAGAGTGTAGTGGAGGGTGGAGGCCTCCGCCCCATCGACACTCACCACCAGTCGAAACCACTCAACCGCCTCTGGCTCAATGGCTCTACTCACAACATCGTCGGCCACCACCCTCGCCACCCACACGCCATCAATGGGTAGCGACTCCGAGAGAAGAGTTGCCTGAGAGCCGTCGCTCAGGTGGGCCACAAGTTTGACACGACTACCCTCATTTGCAACCAGAGCCACCTCGTCGGCCTCACCGCGGGCCAAGAGTCGTTGCTGACTGCTTCCACCCATCACCTCCCCAGCGGCGAGCGACTTATGTGAGGCAGTGAAGTATCGCAGAGGGGTGGTTTCGGCCCCGTAGGTTGCATAGATTGCCACGCTGCGACTATCGGGGCGGAGGAGTTCGCACTTGTTGCTGTGGGCAAGGGGCTCGGGATTGATTGTGCGACGCAATAGAGCCTCGGGGGAGGTGGATATGGTGGTGCGTCCTGCAAAACGTCGTGCACCAAGCGGACGGCCACCTGCTACAAAAAATTTAATCTCGGTGGAGATGGCAGGCTCAACCTCCTCGAAGGAGTAGATGTTGGGGGCAAAGATTGAGCTGAAATTTGGGGGATAGGATTGCAGTTTCATTTGTTCAGTAGTTTAACTTTTAGACAATGATTGACTCTCCGCTTTTGGAGTCTAACAACATTCCAACATCACAACATTGGCGGAAATCATAATGGCCGCATCTCCTGCAACAGTCAGCGGACGAGAGTGAATTTCCATACCCATTTTTGCCACCGAGAGAACATCGTTACGCTCGGCAAGGGAACGCAGCAGACTCTCGCCATCGGTAGCCAAACGGTCCATCACAGCAGGGCACAATCGTTCCTCTGGCTTGCTATCAATCAGCAGATTGACCACAAATTTATATTCTACGCGACGTTCGCGCTCGCCCTCAATAGCGACTATCTTCGGAGCGTGGAGCAGAGCAATAGGAAGCCCAGATTGATGGAGTGTTGTGTGAAGTTGAGCCAGAGTTGTTGGGGTGTAGCCGAGCGTGGCCGATAGGGTTTGCAGGGCCTCCATAAGAGAGTTACAATTCATAGTCCGGTTAGGTTTTTAATTTGGTTCTTGGTCGTTCAATTTTTGAACAAAGATATAGTATAATTTTTCATTTGTCAATACTAATTTTTTAGAAACTTACCTCACTCACCCCTCTTCGATGGTCGAAATCACACTCTCTCAGCCAAATAGAAGAGAATAAATTTTTGAACTATTTTTACCTCGCGACCCTATTTTACTGCACACCTATTTATATTATGCTTTCGGTTTCACAAAAAAAGTTGTATCTTAGTGGTGCTAACTATCGTTACGAGCGAAACAAAAATTCATCAATACAAACCTTTAACAACTACAATTATGAAAATCAACAAATTAGCCGTCATTTTTGGCACACTTCTGTTGGCTGTGGGATGCTGTGAGTCAAGACAGGCAATTCCCACCGACAAAGAGGTGGAAAAGCAAGTCGAGGAGATTGTATCGAAGATGACCCTCGAAGAGAAGATTGGCCAGATGGCCGAGATTGCAATTGACCTCATCGGAGGCCTCAACACCGAGGGTGAGTTTGTCCTCAACGAGGATAACTTGGAGCAGATTATGAGCCGCTACAAGGTGGGCTCGGTACTCAACGCCCCCGGCAAGGCGCTCCCCGCCGAGGTGTGGAACGAGGCCATTGAAAAAATCAACACCTCGTCAATCGAGCACACCGGCATAGCCACACTCTATGGTATTGATGCAATCCACGGCGCCACCTACACTATGGGCTCGACACTTTTCCCACAGGAGGTCAATGGTGCGGCATCGTTCAACCGCGACTTGGTACGCCGTATGGCCGAGATGACTGCCTACGAGGTTAGGGCTTCCAACATCCCTTGGACCTACTCCCCCACCCTCGACTTGGGTCGTCGCCACGCTTGGCCTCGTTGCTGGGAGTCGTTCAGCGAGGATGCATACCTTACAGCCGAGCTTGGCCGAGAGATGATTTTAGGCTATCAGGGCACCGACCCCAACCACATCGACGCCAACCACATTGCCGCCTGTCCCAAACACTTTATGGCCTATGGTATGGCCAACTCGGGTCAAGACCGCACCCCTGCTTATGTTTCGATTGCCGAACTTAAAGAGAAACATTTTGCCCCCTTCAAGGCAGCCGTAGAGGCAGGCGCACTATCCATTATGGCCAACTCTGCCTCGGTGAACGGTATTCCCACCCACGCCGACCACGAGCTTATGACCGTATGGCTCAAAGAGGGTCTTGGCTGGGACGGTGTGATTGTATCCGACTGGGCCGACGTACCCAACCTCTACACCCGTGAGATGGTTGCCGCCGACTATAAGGAGGCTATTGCTATGGCCGTAAATGCCGGTATGGATATGGCTATGATTCCCTACGATTTGCGCTTCTGCGACTACCTGTTGGAGGCTGTAAATGAGGGTCTTGTGAGCCGCGAGCGTATTGACGACGCAGCAAAGCGCATTGTGCGTATGAAAGTTCGCTTGGGCTTGGTTGAGAGGCCCAACACCTATCTGAAAGACTATCCCGAATTTCAGGGCGAGGAGATTCGCAAGGCCGCCTACGAGAGTGCTTGCGAGTCGATAACACTACTGAAAAACACCAACGACATCCTTCCCCTGAGGGCCGATGCTAAGGTGCTTGTAGCAGGTCCCAATGCCGACCTTATGCGTCCTTTGTGCGGCGGTTGGAGCTTCTCGTGGCAGGGCCACATTGTCGATGAGTGTGTACCCAATGGCATCACCTTCCTCGACGGTCTGAGGGCTATTGGTGGCAAGAATGTACGCTACTTCCCCGGCGTTGAGTATGCCGACAAGGATGGCAAGTGGGACGAGGAGACCAACATCAACATTGAGGGTGCCGTTAGGGCTGCCCGTGGCGTAGATTACATCATCCTCTGCCTCGGCGAAAACTCCTACTGCGAGACCCCCGGCAACCTCACCGAGATGGCTCTTTCGGCCAACCAGCAGAGGCTCGCCAAGGCACTCGCCGCAACTGGCAAGCCTGTAATCCTTGTGCTAAACGAGGGTCGCAACCGCATCATCCGCGAGTTTGCCGACGATATGGAGGCCATCCTCCACACCTATCTGCCCGGCACTGAGGGTGGTAGGGCTTTGGCTTCTATTATCTATGGCGAGGTCAATCCTTCGGGCAAGCTACCCCACTCCTATCCCAAGTACTCCAACGCTATGACCACCTACGACCACAAGGTGTCGGAGAAGGTGGGCACTATGGAGGGTGCTTACGACTACAATGCTGTTGTTGATATGCAGTGGGCCTTTGGTTATGGCCTTTCGTACACCACATTTGAGTACTCCAACTTGAAGGTTGTCGAAGGGTCAGAGTTCCAGCAGGGCGACAAGATTACCATCAGTGTTGATGTTACCAACACAGGCAAACGCTCCGGCAAGGAGAGTGTCTTGCTCTTCATTCAGGACGATGTTGCCTCTATCGTGCCCGACGCACGCCGCCTGCGCGACTTCCAGAAGATTGAGCTTGCTGCCGGTCAGACCCAGACTGTGGTCTTTGAGCTGGCAGCCGAGGAGCTTGCCTTTGCCAAGAACGACGCCAACTGGTACCTCGAAGAGGGCACCTACACAGTTCAGTGCGGCTCGCTTGTTGAGAAGCTCACCTGTACGGCCGACGCTTCACTTGGCGCCCACATCTAAGCCGACAGCTCAAAAAAAACAATCAAAAAGGTGACCTCCTTCAAGGTCACCTTTTTGATTGTTGGAGTGGCAGATTTCGCTGTTACTTGGTCAGTTTATCGAGAAGCACAGAACATCCCTCTTCGAGCATATCAAGCACCAACTCAAAGCCCTCTGCCCCCTCGTAGTAGGGGTCGGGAACGTAGTCGTAGCCAAAGTGCGAGGGCAGATAGTCGGCAAATCGTTCCAACTTCTGCAACCCCTCTACCGATGGCGACAGGCGACTAAGCGTTTCATACACAGAATCATCCATTGCCAACAGCAGGTCAAAACGCTCGTAGTCGTCGCTACGCACACGTCGCGAACGATGTGTAAACTCATAGCCACGCCTTTTGCCTGCGGCCCTCATACGCGCATCGGGCAGTTCGCCTGCGTGACCTCCATAGGTGCCTGCCGAGTCAATCTCAAACTCGCCCTCCAATCCTGCGGCCAACACCTTCTGTCGCATAATCTCATCGGCAGCCGACGAGCGACATATATTGCCCAGACAGACAAATAGTATTTTCTTCATTATTAAACGTTTATCTACTATCAAACTATCTATTTATCCAATCTGCCGGGATAGACTTTCAGCGCCTCACGCAGACACTCGCAGGCGGCCAGCAGATCCTCCTTACAAAGCACATAGGCGATGCGGGCCTCCTGTCGGCCCTTATCCTTCGAGGCGTAGAAACCACTTGCCGGTGCGAGTTGTACGGTTGCGCCGTTGTACGAAAAGTCCGTCAGTAGCCAGCAAGCGAACTTATGGCAGTCATCCACAGGGAAACTGGCCATAGTGTAGAACGCCCCCTGAGGCTTGGGGCAATAGACACCGGGGATTTTGTTCAGCTCCTCCACGAGGCAGTTGCGACGCGCCGTATATTCGTCCACAACATCGTCGTAGTAGCTCTGAGGTGCATCCATAGCTGCCGAGGCGGCAATCTGAGCCAAGTAGGGAGGCGACAGACGAGCCTGAGCAAGTTTCAGTGCAGCTGCCATAACTTCCTTATTGCGACTTACGATGTTGCCGAGCCTTACGCCACACATACTATAACGTTTCGACACCGAGTCGATCACCACCACATTGTCGTCAATACCTTTGAGTGAGAGGGCCGAAATCTGACGAGTGCCGTCGTAGCAGAACTCACGATAGACCTCGTCGCTGATGAGGTAGAGATTGTAATGGGAGGCCATATCGGCCAACATCTCCATCTCTTGGCGAGTGTAGAGGTGTCCGGTGGGGTTGTTTGGATTGCAGATAAGTATGGCGCGAGTGCGAGGGGTGATACGTTTGAGAAACTCCTCGCGGGGTGGCAGAGCAAAGTCGTTCTCTATGGTACTTGGCACAGGCACAAGTATCGTATCGTAGCTGGCTGCAAAAGTGTTGTAGTTGGCATAGAAAGGCTCGGGCACTAAAATCTCCTCACCCGGGTTGGCGCAGATAAGCATAGCCATCTGTGCGGCCTCCGTACCTCCGAGGGTAACAATTATGTCGTCCACATCCACCTTGATATTGTTCTTACGGTAGTACTCCACGAGCTTCTGGCGATAGGGGAAGAGGCCCGCCGAGTGGGAGTATGGGAAGATTTGGTCCTCAACGGCCTGCACAGCCTTGACAGCCTCCTCGGGGGTGTGGATGTCGGGTTGTCCGATGTTGAGTTTGTAGATGTGAGTACCACGAGCAGCGGCCGCCTCAGCCAGCGGAACGAGCTGACGTATGGGCGAGATGGGGAGGGTGTGGCTTTTGGCCGAGATTTTCAACATATAGTTCGGTTCGTTTTAGGTTATACAATGCGGTAAAATAGCTTCCAAGGTGTTGAAAAAAGTACTTTGCCATCGTAAAGTTACATTTTATATTCATATTTTGCAAAATATATAGTATATTTGCGTTAAGAAACATTTTTTCAATTACTAACTTCAAAACATTTTTATATGAGTTTCTTGTCCGAATTCAAAAAATTTGCGCTCAAAGGTAATGTCGTAGATATGGCAGTCGGTGTTATCATCGGTGGCGCTTTTGGTAAAATTGTTACCTCGCTTGTAAACGATGTTATTATGCCTCCTCTGGGTATGCTCATCGGCAAAGTGAACTTCACCGACTTGGCTCTCAACCTCGGTTCGGAGGCTGAGCCTGTAATGTGGAAATATGGTGCATTCCTCCAGCAGGTATTCGACTTTCTCATCGTGGCAATGTGTATCTTCTTGCTCATCAAAGGCATCAACCGCCTCTCCGATTTGACCAAGAAGAAAGAGGCCGAGGAGGCTGCCGCTGCTCCTGCACCTGCTCCTGCACCCGAGCCAGAGCCCACCAAAGAGGAGATTCTGCTGACCGAGATTCGCGACCTCTTGAAAAACAAATAGTCCTCGCTAATGTGGATTGAAAAACAGACGGTGGAGTTCTCTCCACCGTCTGTTTTGTTTTTGCTCCCTTTTGCCCTACTACTTTTTGAAGGCAAAATAGACCGCCGCAAGGATAAGTGCAAATGAGACCAAATAGTTCCAACGAAAGGTCTCGGTCTTAAAGAGCGCCAAAGCCAATATGGTAAATACCACAAGCGAGATACACTCTTGGATGATTTTCAGCTGAAAGAGCGAAAAAGGACCGCCTCCGCCCACAAAACCAATGCGATTGGCGGGGATAGTAAGACAGTATTCAAAGAAGGCTACGCCCCAACTGAGCAGGATGATGATAAAGAGCGGAAATGGGTCTTTGCCGCCATTCATATCTCTGAGTTTGAGGTTGCCATACCACGCGAAGGTCATAAAGACATTCGAGAGTATCAACATTCCGATGGTAAGAAGTCCCTTCATTTTTTAGTTGTCAGTTATCAGTTTCAGTTATCAGTTGTCGGTCGTCTATTTGCCTTAGGTCGTTAGACGTTAGACCTTAGACGTTAGACACTAAATATCGTGCGATAGCGGTGCGGGCACGACACCCGAGAAATCGTAGTCACACCAACGCTCAGCCGTATAGTCGAGCAGTGCGCGTATCTCGTCGGGGTCGTAGCTTGTCACCAGTTTCATACGGGTCTGCTTAAAGTCGGGCAGCCCTTTGAAGTAGTTGGACAGGTGGCGACGCATCTCTATTATGCCCACAAAGTCGCCTTTGGCAGCCAACGAGAGGTCGAGGTGGTGTTTGGCTATGGCCACCCTCTCGGGAACTGAGGGCTGAGGCAGACGCTCGCCCGTCGAGATGAAGTGTTTGCACTCGCGGAAAATCCACGGACGACCATAGGTGGCTCTACCAATCATCACCGCATCTACCCCATAGCGGTCAAAACACTCGGCAGCGCGCTCGGCGGTGGTCACATCGCCGTTGCCGATGATGGGTATGTGGATGCGAGGATTGTTCTTCACCTTGCCGATGAGGGTCCAGTCGGCCTCGCCACGATACATCTGTGCTCGTGTGCGACCGTGAATGGTAAGTGCCTTAATACCAACGTCCTGCAAGCGTTCGGCAATCTCCTCGATGTTTTTGCTCTCCTCGTCCCATCCAAGTCGGGTCTTAACCGTCACAGGAAGGCTTACAGCCTCAACAATCTGACGGGTCATCTCCACCATCAGAGGTACATCCTTCATCATACCGCTACCCGCGCCTCGGCCTGCAATCTTCTTCATTGGGCAACCGAAGTTGATGTCGATAACATCGGGCTTGGCTCTCTCGGCCAGCTTGGCCGCTTCGACCATAGGCTCAATCAGGTGGCCGTAGATTTGGATTGCCACGGGGCGCTCGCCTTCTAAGACGTTGAGTTTGCGGAATGTTTTCTCGGCACCGTGGAACAGACCATCCGACGAGACAAACTCGGTGGTCACCATATCGGCCCCAAATTCTTTGCACAATTGCCTGAATGAGGGGTCGGTTACATCCTCCATTGGAGCTAAAAAGAGGGGCTTTTCGCCAAAATCTATGCTACCTATCTTCACGGGTTTGAAATTTTGCCCCAAAAATAGTTATATTTGCGCTCTAAACAAAGGAATAATCAAATTTAAGATACGCAATGACAATAGAACAAACAATCCTTAGCGCCGTAACAGCCACCGTTGAGAAGCTCTACGGCCCTCTCGAAGGAGTCACTCTCCAACTTCAAAAAACTCGTAAGGAGTTCACGGGCGACTACACACTTGTGGTATTTCCTCTGCTGAAACGTAGCCGCAAGTCGCCCGATGCCACTGCCACCGAGATTGGCGAGGCTCTGGTAGCAGAGTGTCCTCTGGTGGAGAGCACCAACACCATAAAGGGTTTCCTTAACATAGCTCTCAAACCCGAGTTCTGGCTTGGCGAGTTTGGCAAGATGGCCTCCGACGAGAACTTCGGCATAGCTCCCCGCAATGGCAAGACCGTTATGGTGGAGTACTCCTCGCCCAACACCAACAAGCCCCTCCACTTGGGCCACATCCGCAACAACCTTTTGGGCTACTCGGTGGCTCAGATTCTCGACGCTTGCGGCTATAAGGTCATCAAGGCCAACTTGGTCAATGACCGAGGCATCCACATCTGCAAGAGTATGCTTGCTTGGCAGCTCTATGGTGGTGGCGAGACCCCCGAGAGCAGCGGTATGAAGGGCGACCACTTGGTGGGTAAATACTACGTTGAGTTCGACAAACACTACAAGGCTGAGATTAAGGCTCTCGTGGAGCAGGGTCTTTCGGAGGAGGATGCCAAGCGCGACGCACCCATTATGCAGCAGGCTCGCACAATGCTCCAAAAGTGGGAGGCTCACGACCCCGAGGTATATGCTCTCTGGGAGAGGATGAACGGCTGGGTGTATGAGGGCTTCGACGCCACCTACAAGGCTATGGGCGTATCGTTCGACAAGGTATATTACGAGTCGCAGACCTACCTCTTGGGTAAGGACATTGTGGCCGAGGGTTTAGAGAAGGGTATCTTCTACCGTCGCGACGACGGCTCGGTGTGGATTGACCTCCGCGAGGATGGCTTGGACGAGAAGTTGCTGCTTCGTGGCGACGGCACAAGCGTCTATATGACTCAGGATTTGGGTACTGCCCTCTCGCGCCAGAGGGACGAAAACCTCAACGGCATCATCTACGTTGTGGGCAACGAGCAGAACTACCACTTCCAAGTGCTGAAACTCGTCTTGAAGAAGATGGGCTACGCTTGGAGCGACGATATTTTCCACCTCTCCTACGGTATGGTGGAGTTGCCCGAGGGCAAGATGAAGTCGCGTGAGGGTACGGTAGTCGATGCCGACGACCTTATTGCCGATATGGTTACCACCGCACGCGAGATGTCCGAGGAGTTGGGCAAGCTCGACGGTATGACTCCCGAGGAGCAGGATGCCATTGCCCACATCGTTGGCTTGGGCGCACTGAAATACTTTATCCTGAAAGTAGATCCCAAGAAGACTATGCTCTTCAACCCCCGCGAGAGTATTGATTTCAACGGCAACACCGGTCCTTTCATCCAGTACACCTACGCCCGCATCCGCTCTGTATTGCGTAAGGCTGCCGAGGCTGGCATTGCAGGCTCGGCTCCCGAGGGTCTGGCACTCATCGGCGAGGAGGTTGAGCTGATTAAGTACTTGGCCGACTTCCCCCAGACCATCTTGCAGGCAGGTGCCACCTACTCGCCCAGCGTTATTGGTGCCTACGTTTACGACTTGGCCAAGATGTACAATAGCTACTACCACGACCACTCCATCTTGCGTGAGGAGCGCGAGGATGTACGCAGTTTCCGCGTAGCTCTCAGTCAGCTTGTTGCATCGGTCATCGGACGCGGTATGGCTCTTATGGGTATCGACGTACCGGAGCGTATGTAGTAAGATAATACCTATAAGTAAGAAAAAGCCACAACCCCGCACGGGGATTGTGGCTTTTTCGTTACAACTGGGAGCGTTTAGAGGTTAGCCTCGATTTTCTTACGCAAGTCACCCTCCGAGCAAGCACCCACCTGTTTATCAACCATCTCGCCATTCTTAACGAATACGATGGTGGGGATGTTGCGAACCGAGAATTTCACAGGTACATCGTTGGACTCATCAACATTGCATTTGCCAATGTTTGCTTTGCCCTCGAACTCCTCTGCGAGTTTCTCTACGATAGGACCAATCATACGGCAAGGACCGCACCACTCTGCCCAGAAATCAATTACCAAAAGTTTGTCCTCAGCTGCCAACTCAGCATAGTTGGCGTCGTTAATTACAAGTGCCATAATTTTTTGTGTTTTATAAAGTTAGTGTGTATATGTGTTTTTCTATTTCTATCTGTCCTCATTCAAGCCTCCCCCCAAGTGATTAGTTGGCGCTCAGGTGGAAGATTATGGAGTTGTCGTCGAAGTAGTCGAGCAAATCTTGCGTCACGTTCACCTTCAACTTTTTCGGGTAGAAGGTCATAGCCACGCCCGTGCGGCCGTCGCACACACGGAGTGTCAGGCGCGTCTTGCCCTTCGACTTTTTGAGCCTCTGCACAAACTCCTGCCTCATATCGGCAGTCAAGTCCTCCAAGAATATACTCAGGTTCATCTCCTTAATCACATCCTCGCCCACATCCTGCAACTGCGTCATTGTGCCAAACTTAACCTCCAACTCGCCCTCGCGGTAGGGATGAGGACGAACCGAACCTCTGAGCATCAGGAAATAGCCTGAGTAGAGGAATGGACGGAACTGCTCGTAGTCTTTGCCGAAGAGTGCAAACTCACACTCGCCCGAGTAATCCTCAATCTTAAACTTACCAAATGGCTTGCCTTTGGCCGTTGTGAGGTTCTGCACCGAAGTGACCATACCGCCTGCAACAAACTCCCTGACACCCAGCTCGGCCAGATTCTGGAACTTGTTGATTGGCGTATTGCACACATAGCGCACAATGACCGAGTAGTCGTCCAGAGGGTGAGAAGAGAGATACATACCCGTCACCTCCTTCTCCTTGTCGAGTGTAGCTATCTTGCTCCACTCAGGCAGAGGTGGCAGTGCGGGCTTTTGGAGTGATACATCAATCATACCACCAAAAAGACTTTGCTGTGCATTATTGCGGTCGAGTTGCAACTTCGAGCCATAACGCACCAATTGCTCCAAGTAACTCACGTCGCTCTCCTTCTGCGTGACAAATAGTTTGCTACGGTGGAAGCCTATTATAGAGTCGAAAGCGCCCGCAAGGGCCATATTCTCAATAGCCTTCTTATTGACTACCGAGAAGTTGATGCGCTCAACGAAGTCGAATATATCTTTGAAGTCGCCACCTCTCTCTCGCTCGGCAACAACCTCCTTTACAGCCGCCTCACCAACCCCCTTAATGCCTGCCATACCGAAGCGTATATTGCCATCCTTATCGGCCGAGAAAGTGTCGATACTACGGTTAATATCGGGGCCCAACACCCTGATTTTCATCTTGCGGGCCTCGTCCATAAAGTTGGACAACTTATCCAAACTATTGAGGTTTCGACTCAGCAGGGCCGCCATAAACTCGGCCGGGTAGTGAGCTTTCAGGTAGGCTGTCTGGTAGGCCACATAGGCATAGCAGGTAGCGTGCGACTTATTGAATGCATACGACGCAAAGGCCTCCCACTCGCCCCAAATTTTTTCGAGCGTTTTCTCGTCGTGACCCTTGGCCATAGCACCCTCCATAAAGCGGGTTTTCATCTTATCGAGCACCTCTTTCTGCTTTTTACCCATAGCCTTACGCAGGGTATCGGCCTCGCCGCCAGTAAATCCGGCAAGTTGCTGCGAGAGCAACATCACCTGCTCCTGATAGACCGTAATGCCATAGGTGTCGTAGAGGTACTTCTCCATCTCAGGGAAGTCGTATGTAATGGCCTCGGTGCCCTGCTTACGTTTGATGAAGTTGGGAATCTTCTCCATTGGGCCGGGGCGGTAGAGGGCATTCATAGCGATAAGGTCCTCCAATCGGGTGGGTTTGAGCGCCCTGAGGTGCTTCTTCATACCGGGCGACTCAAACTGGAAGACACCGGTAGTGTTGCCGTGGCTGAAAAGCTGATAGGTAAGTTTATCGTCGAGCGGTATGGCGTCGATGTCGATAACCTTGCCTGTTGTGCGTCTAATGTTTTCGAGCGCATCTTTAATTATGGAGAGGGTTTTCAGACCCAAGAAGTCCATCTTAATCAGACCCACACTCTCCACAAACTTACCCTCAAACTGCACCACATTCAAGTCGGCATCCTTGGCCGTAGCGATGGGTGCAAACTTCTCCAAGTCGTCCTTGCCTATAATCACACCGCAAGCGTGCACACCCGTTTGGCGCACCGAGCCTTCGAGCTTCTCGGCATAGCGCAGGGTGTTCTGAATAAGCACGTCGCTACTACCACGCTCGGCAGCAAACTCAGGTTGCGACTCATAGAGCCACTCAAAGGGGGTCTGACCCTTAGCGTTCTCAATCTTATCGGGGATGAGCTTACTGAGCCTATCGCTCTCGGGCAAGGGCAGACGCTGCACACGGGCCACATCCTTGATAGCCATCTTGGGAGCCATTGTGCCGAAGGTGACAATCTGTGCCACTCGTTTGCGACCATACTTCTCAATCACATAGTTCAGCACGTCGGCCCTACCATCCTCATCGAAATCGACATCCACATCGGGGAGTGATATACGGTCGGGATTGAGGAAACGCTCAAAGAGAAGGTCGTATTTTATAGGGTCTATGTTGGTAATCTTCAAGCAGTAGGCTACCACCGAGCCGGCAGCTGAGCCACGTCCCGGGCCTACCGACACACCCAACTCGCGGGCCGCCCTGATATAGTCCCACACGATGAGGAAGTAGCCGGGGAAGCCCATATTCTCGATTGTCGAAAGCTCATACTCAATACGCTTCACCAAATCCTCACCCAGCTCCTTACCATAACGCACATGAGCGCCCTCATATACCAAGTAAGTCAAATACTGAAACTGCTTGGCCACCGTAGCCCTCTCCTGAATCTCGGGGTGGGCGCCGATGTAGTCATAGATGTTCTCAGCACTCAGCAACGCCTCCCTCTCCTCATCGCTCTTGGACTTGCGGACAAGGCTGGCTCGCAGTTTCTCCTCGCTTATCTCCAACGATGCCGGCACATCGAAGTTGGGCATCAGAGGGTCGCGATTGAGGTTGAACTTCTCCACCTTCTCTGCGATTTCCAGAGTAGTCTCCAACGCCTCAGGGTAGGCCTCAAAAAGCTCAGCCATCTCCTCGGCCGACTTGAAGTACTCCTCGCCCGTATAGCGCATACGAGTGGGGTCATCGAGGTCTTTGCCCGTATTGAGGCAGATTAGGTGGTCGTGCGCCACAGCGTCGTCGGCATCGGTAAAATGGACATCGTTGGAGCAAAAATACTTCACTCCATACCTCTTGGCCAGCTCCACCAACTTGGGATTGACCATATCTTGGGCCTCTATCACATCGTGAGGACGTGTGGGGTCTTTGGGTTTATGGCGCTGCAACTCAATGTAGTAGTCATCGCCAAAGACCCGCTTATACCACTCAATGATGCGCTCCGCCTCAGCCATATTGCCTGCCATAATAGCCTTGGGCAACTCGCCCGCAATACAAGCCGAGCAGCATATTATGCCCTCGTGCAACTCTTCCAGCAAGGCGTGGTCAATACGAGGCTTACCATAGTAGGAGCCTTCGGTGAAGCCTATCGAGACAAGTTTTATGAGATTGTGGTAGCCAACAGCATTTTTGGCAAGAAGTATCAGGTGGTAACGACGCTCGGTATCTTTGTTTTTGACGTGACGGTCACTAACTATGTAGGTCTCGCATCCAATGATGGGTTTAATGCCCGCCTTCGAAGCTGTATCGTAAAACTCCTTTGCACCATACATATTGCCGTGGTCGGTTATGGCCACAGCCTCCATACCACACCCTTTGGCCTTCTTAACTATCGCCGAGATAGAGGCAGCGCCATCGAGGATGGAGTATTGCGTATGTACGTGAAGATGAACAAATTGAGCCATAGTGTAGTGATTTATATCATACCATAGGCAAAGATAGGTATATTATTGGGATTTTTACCACATTTTTCTGCCGGCCAATCTTTTTATTGCAAAAAAATTATTGCTATATTACAACAGCCGCCCCAGTCGGGGCGGCAAGTTTAGAATTGAAAATCATAAGAGGGCCTATCTATATTAAGCCCCATAAGGGCTACAACGTGCGATACAAGTCCAACAACTCTTTGGCTGCAATAAACGAACTCATCTTATCCGAAAGGATTGCCTCCTCGTAGTGGGCCAGACGTTCGGCTATGGCAGGATTGCCATAGAAGCCCGATTTGAGGCTTTCGTTTATGCTCTCATACATCCAATACTTGCTCTGGCGGTTGCGGTTGGCTTGGAAAAATCCATTCTCCTTGGTGTGGCGAATGAAGTCCTCCACCGTATTCCACACATCTCCAATACCCTTACCCGTAAGGCTCGAACAGGTCAGCACCTGAGGATTCCACTGGCTTTCGGTCAGAGGGAAGAGTTTCAGAGCGTTGAAAATCTGAGCTCGGGCCAATTCGGCACGATGACGATTGTCACCGTCGGCTTTGGTTATGGCCACCACATCGGCCATCTCCATAATACCCCTCTTTATACCCTGCAACTCGTCGCCTGCGCCCGAAATCTGCAAGAGCATAAAAATATCCACCATAGAGTGTACGGCCGTTTCGCTCTGACCCACACCCACAGTCTCAATAAATACCACATCGAAGCCGGCAGCCTCGCAGAGCACAATCGACTCGCGCGTTTTGCGTGCCACACCACCGAGCGAGCCCGCACTGGGAGAGGGGCGCACAAAGACTTTGGGATTGTTGCAAATGGTCTCCATACGCGTTTTGTCGCCGAGGATAGAACCACCACTACGCTCCGACGAGGGGTCGATTGCAAGCACAGCCAACTTGTGACCCAACTCGGTCACCATACCACCCACCGCCTCAATGAAGGTCGATTTGCCCGCTCCGGGAACGCCCGTGATACCAATACGCATCGAGCCACCCGCATAGGGCAGACAACGCTCTATAATCTCCTGCGCTTGGGCGTAGTGGTCGCGGTTATTGCTCTCGATGAGGGTTATGGCCTGCGAGAGGATTGTGATGTTGCCCGCCAAGATACCCTCGACATACTCTTCGGTGGAGAGTGTGCGACGTTTTTTGCGTTTGAAATAGGGGTTTACAATAGGCTGGCTCTCAACGCCATCGGTAACATTGAGTGCGCTGTCGGCCATCTCCTCGCGGTGATGATTTTCGTAGTGGTCTATATTGGTGTAGCTCATTGTTGGAGTAATTTTTCTATGGTTGTGGTGGAGAGTTTTATGGGGTTGCCAGCCCAGACAATGACCCCTTTCGGATTGACAATCACCGCATAGGGAACGTGGCTGACACCAAAGGCTCGGTAGGTCTCGCCGCTCTCGTCGGAGGCGACATAGAAGTATTGATACTCGTGCAGCAACATCCCTGCCACCTGCTCGGCGGGCTCGCGGGTGAGCACAACCACATCCATCTGCTTGCGGTAGTCGTGCGCCAAGGCGTTGCAAGGCTCAATGTGGGCACGCGAATCCTCGGCTGCCGAGTGGAAAAATTCCACCATCAGGAATCGCCCTCCCATAAGTTCGGGACGGTCGCTTATCCACTCCACGTTTTTGATGTGAGGTGCGTGCGACCCCACTTCAATGTGTTGAGCCACAGCGGTAAGCACACCCAAAATGGTGTATAGGAGTATCAAACAGAGTCTCTTCATCACCACAAAAGTAGGGATAAGAGTTGAGAAAAGAAAATTGATTTGCGGTTTTTTTATTGGTAGGGTGTTGTAATTCCCATTTTTTATTTATCTTTGCAGGCCCAAAGTCCTCAACTAAGAGGTCGGCGCGTAAGGATGCCCAGGTGGCGGAATAGGTAGACGCGCACGTTTCAGGTGCGTGTGCCGCAAGGCGTGCAGGTTCGATTCCTGTCCTGGGCACGAGGCAGTTTGC
>JAGBVY010000021.1 GCA_017630115.1 Tidjanibacter sp.
TATTATCTTTGCTTTCGAGATGGTAGATTTTTCCGATAAAATTCAGAGCCTACGAGGCTTTTTGAGTGGCAAAAGTAAGCAAATTGCCATAGTAACTCACACCAATCCCGACGGCGACGCCATCGGCTCTTCGCTTGCTTGGGCCGAGGTACTCAGCAGTTGGGGGCACTCCCCTCGGGTGCTTGTTCCAAACCGCTATCCTGCCTTCCTCGATTGGATGCCTTCAATCGATAGTGTTGTTGTGGCCAAAGAGAATCCCGAGTTGGCTGTCGAAGTGATTTGCTCGGCGGAGCTTATTTTCGTTATGGACCTCAACAAGATTGACCGCCTCGATTCGATGAGTGAACCTCTACAAGAGAGCTCTGCGCCTCGCATCTTGATTGACCACCATCTGATGCCGCCCGACGAATACACCCTTCAATTCTCCTATCCGGAAATTTGCTCCACGGCTTTTGTGACCTACAAACTCATCGAGGCAACCGTCGGTGTGGAGGCCATCACAACCCAGATGGCCGAGAATCTCTATGCAGGCATTATGACCGACACGGGCAACTTTGCTTTCAGCTACCTCACTCCCGACCTTATGAGGGCTGTGGCTGTGCTGCTCGAAAGAGGACTCGACATACCTAAGGTACACAACGCAGTCTATAACTCCTACACCGCATCGCGTGTGAAACTTCTGGGCTACTCACTGGGGCGCAAAATGGAGGTCATACAGGATGGCAAAGCGGCCTACATTGGCCTCTCGGAGAGGGAGATGCGTCGCTACAACTTCCAGCTTGGCGACAGCGAGGGGTTTGTCAACTACCCACTTACGATTGCGGGTATGAAGATGTCGGCGCTCTTTACCGAGACACGCAAATTTATCCGTGTTTCGTTGCGTTCGCGTGGCGATGAGGTGGATGTAAACATCTTTGCTCGCAAGTATTTTGGCGGTGGCGGTCACAAGAACGCTGCGGGTGGCAAATCATTTGTTTCGCTCAATCAGACGATTGAGATTTTCAAGGCTGCTGTGGCGGAATTTTTTGCCGACAACAACATTGAATAAGAGAGCCTAACCGGCCCGAATTTAGAAAAAATAGCTTTGGGGGCGAAAAATTGCAATCTCGATGCAACGTTTTGCTCCCTTTGTGCATCTATACATAAAAGACGAAATTTTATTGCTAAACAAATAGGCCTATGAAACGTTTGCTACCAACACTACTTTTGGCGCTAACGCTCCCCACCGCCCTCTTGGCGCAACTACCCGATGAGGGTGTTGAACTTACCCCAAGCCCACTCACAGCAGAGAGTAAGGATAGCCACTCCGAGATTGACTCACCACTGCCCGAGGAGCTACCCACACTTGACCACGCAATGGAAGAGCCCGAGGAGAAAATCACATTGTGGGACAGATTTACCAACTGGAAAACTCCCAACAAGGAGTGTAGGTATGAGCTTCGCATAGGCACTCTCAACGATGGTGAACTCTCTATCTTCAACGAGAGAATCGAGCGTACTTACAGCAATACTCCCTATGGCCAATACTTGTCGGCCACACAAACCGTTGGGCCTTACCACAACTACAACTCACCCCACATCTATTTTTCGGTCAATAATGGTCGCTACTTGGAGTTGGGCTTGGGTGCCATATACTCCACCCGCGCACGCAACATCTACGACAACACAACAAAAGAGGTTGTAAGTGGTTACAAAGGCTTTTGCTTTACCCTAACGCCCCACGCAAAATGGACACTTATAAAGGGTCGCATTGCTCGATTCCACATTGGCATTGGCTCCAATCTCTATCTCTCCAAAATGGATGGCAACCACACCTATCATCCTCTGAGGCTGACGGTTGATTATATGTTCTCCTACGGCATAACCATTGGCACTCGCCTCTTCTACTTCCTCGAAGAACAACTCTCCAACGAAGCCATCTTCGTAATTGGTGGCATTGGCTATCGTTTCTAACTAATCCACACAAACAATTAAAGAGATAAAGAGTATGAAAAAGTATCTATATAATATAATGGTAGCACTACTGGCAACACTCGCCCTTGCCGGATGCAGCAAAAGCATCGAAGAGCAGGACAGCGAATTTGTCAGCACTCTTGACGCCACCAAGCCCGCGCTTGTGGTATTTGCTCAGAGCATCAACATCGTAAGCCACTCCACCGGCGCACTTGTAGCAGCACTCAACCTCAACGCCTACATCAACGCCCCTGAGGAGGAAAAAGAGATGGTGGAGGACACATATTTCACCTACAAGAAAATATGCAACTCGGGGGACCTATGGCACATCTACGACGAGCGTTGGGAGGAAAAGTACAGACTCAACAACTCACTCACACTCAGCGACGAAGGTGCCCAGTGGGACATCATAGCATCGCCCTACTTCTTGGGTGGCGAGGCGCAAGATGGCGCAGTGAGAGTGGAGCGTGTGGGGAAAGATATATTCACAATAAAACTTACCGACGCAAAACTCCCCGCCTACAAACAGTGGAGCAGCATTGGGTTGAGGTGGAATGCCATAGTTAATGGCGAATTTACGGTCACAAAAAACGACGCCGAGCAAAGAGCCGCTGGAAACACCGAATATATCTACACGGTAAGTGGCCACGGCCGACTCTACGACCCCAACAACGACTCCTACTCGGTGAGCTTCACAATAGATGAGCCTATTGAAATCCACCACGACAGAGATGGAATGTTTGTTGGGCCTTGCTATGGCAATATGGAGATTGAGGTTAGGGAAGGCAACATAAGCGAACAGGTTAGCGCCACAATGAGCCCCTACTACGCCATTATGCTCCAATACACGACTATGGGCCACACCTACACAGGCTACTACAATTGGGGTATGAAAGATATTTCGCCCCGTTAGCGAGCAAGCAGTCTGACACAAAAAAACGCAAGAGGGAAAGTTCCAACGAACTTTCCCTCTTGTCGTTGAGCCACCGAGACTCGAACTCAGAATGACAGAACCAAAATCTGCAGTGTTACCATTACACCATGGCTCAATGAAGCCTACGTTGCCGATAGGCGGTGCAAATA